>NZ_JBPFDQ010000012.1:0-80415 GCF_059415045.1 Ferdinandcohnia sp. SAFN-114
TCAAATTAATGAAAAAGTGTTAAATTTAATATGGATAGGTGTTTTATATATGTCTCATTTGGCTAGGTCAGTTCATTATGAGTGAGGGCGTGGGGCTGTGTGTTGAATTGAGAGGATTACGACCTATGCGGTGCGAATTGTGCTCTAGTTTGGGCGGTTTTTGCCATGAGTTGATAGGATTGCGCAATATGTCCGAGCATTTGCGTTTTATTCGACGGAATTGCGCTTTATTCGACGGAATTGCGTTTAAAGCTCAAAGAATTGCGTAATAACCATTCTAGGAACTCCCCCGCTTTTAATACGCTGTAGAATCGGCATATAAAAAAGATCAGGTGCGGTTAAACATTGAAAATTGACAAAAGGAAGTATTCACCAAACTACCTTGGTTTGGCGTGCTGATTACTTCTTTTTCAACATTCTTCTTTTTTTGCTACTAATGC
Source organism: Ferdinandcohnia sp. SAFN-114 (assembly GCF_059415045.1). Lineage (NCBI taxonomy): Bacteria > Bacillati > Bacillota > Bacilli > Caryophanales > Bacillaceae > Ferdinandcohnia > Ferdinandcohnia sp. SAFN-114. The sequence goes on from NZ_JBPFDQ010000012.1 coordinate 441, forward strand.
CACCTCAACAAGTTGAATTAAGCGATTATTAAGATTATAATAAAGATATAATAAAAAAGATCAGGTGCGCTAACACCTGATCAACACAGTTACATGCCGCAAGTGAGCGGCTTGCCCATGAACATAGTAGTGATACCAAAAAGAAGTAACTACCTAAATCCTAGGCGTGGATAGGCGGTTACTTCTTTTTGTTTTCAACGAACAACATTACCACAATTGTGATGACCCCTAGCAAAACTAAATTAGCTTCCATTGCCACGGTCATTGCCTCGTATGTCGTCATCTTTACCACCTCCCTTCTACCAGGAAGTGGCTAACCGCCCACCGCTTTATGTAACTGCAACTCTATTTTAACATTTCAGATAATAGATTACTAGCAAAAACAGAACATTTGTTCCTACTTTGTTCTACCCTCAAAAATATTATTTTTGCGCGATAACAGTTACAAGATGTGGTAGAATTATAAAAAAAATCAAAAAAGGAGTATCCTACCTTGAACTTATTTGACAAGTTAGTTTCAACTTATGATCTATCATTAGATAAAAACGGTGTAAGTGGTGAGCGTTTGGCGTCTCGCCTGTCTGCTCTTTCAGAAATTGGGTTAACTGCAGACAACGGTTCACACCGAACTGGATTTTCCCCCGAGGAACAGGCAGCAAAAGATTTGGTAAAGCAATGGATGGAGGAAGCTGGTCTCGTTGTAACTCAAGACGGAGCTGGAAATGTTTTCGGCCGCATCGATGGTAAAAATCCAAATCTACCAGCGCTTATGTCTGGTTCCCATGTTGATAGTGTTCCAAACGGCGGACATTTTGATGGTCCACTTGGTGTACTTGCGGCGCTTGAGGTGGCTAGTGCATGGAAACAAACTGGTTTTGTGCCGGAACGACCATTTGAAGTTGTTATTTTTACTGATGAAGAAGGCGCCCGTTTTAATGGAGGTTTTAGTGGAAGTGCAGCCATGATTGGGGAAGTAACAAGAGAGGAATATCTTGCAAAAACTGACTTCAATGGCGACTCTTTTACAAATGTTTTAGAGAATATCGGACTTTCAGTTGACGGATATTTTAATTCAAAAAGAGATCTTTCCAAACTTGAGGCGTTTGTGGAATTACATATTGAACAAGGTAAAAGATTGGAGAAAGCTGGGGTGCCAGTTGGAATTGTGACTGGAATCGCTGGTCCATGTTGGTTACGAATGACATTTTCGGGACTTGCCGGACATGCGGGCAACACCCCAATGGACGACCGCAAAGATGCGTTGGTTGCAGCAAGCCAGTTCATTCATGAGGTCCAATCTCTGCCTGGACAGGTAAGTTCATCAGCGGTTGCAACCGTTGGAAAAGTCGATGTACTGCCAAATGGCGCAAACGTCATCCCGGGTGAGGTTCGCCTGACAGTTGACATTCGTGATATCAAAAAGGAAACACGAGACCGACTTATTGAATTGGTGATTGAAAAAGCTCAAACAATTTCTGAAGCACATGGGATCGCACTTCAATATGAAGAAACTTTCCGTGAAGCACCTGTTCCGATTAGTGAAGACATGCAGAAAAAGCTTGAAAAATCTGTGGTTGCCCAAGGAATTGAGCCGGTCTATTTACCAAGCGGTGCTGGGCACGACGCGATGATTGTGGGACATGTATTGCCGGTAGCGATGATTTTTGCTCAGAGCAAAGACGGCATTAGCCATAACCCAGCTGAGTGGACTCCTTTGAATGACTGCGTTCAGTCTGTCCATGTGTTGAAAGATTTTGTGGAGAAATTTGATCATTGATTAGAGTAAGCTTGTTTTAATCTTATTAATATTACAAGAGGATGCACGGTTTTTTGTGCATCCTTTTTATATTTCCGACCAATGCAACTGGGACAAGGGACCTTTCCCCTTGACCCATCGCAATGTATTTAATGATGCCTTCGTGTTATTGAATGATTTGCCTTTTTCGCTCTTTACTGTATGAGCTGGCCATTCAGTTGTGTATTGGTAGGTGTCATTACATACAATTGAAAAAAATGGACAATATTAAGAATGTTCGTTTTGCACCCATTATCATTAATCGGGGGGTCAGGCAATATGCAGATGGAGCATTATATCTTGGGAGCCATGTGGCTATTCGGATTTAGTGGTTTTTTCCTTTTTATTCCCCGCCAAAATCGGCGCGAGGGAGTTTTGGCGCTGATTATGTTTCAAGGGATTATTTGGCTTTGTGACATGCCTTCCTTTTATTACAGGTTAATAAGCGCCCCAGTCCGATTGCTCCCTAAAGCAACAGATCTTGCAATTACCATCGATTATATTTTCTACCCGGTCTTGTTTTCTATCTATTATGTACACCAGAAAAAATATGTCCATAAAAGAAAAAAGCGCAACTGGACAATCTTTTTTTCATGGGTCACAATTGTGACGGTTTTCGATATTCTAACCGAGAGATATACAGATTTATTAGAATATGGATCCCTTACAAGGTACGGAATGGTGGTTTACATCGCTTTTCTCTTTTACGTAAGCGAAGTCTGTTGTAACTGGTTCTATCGTCAAAATTCTATATCTCAAGCAAGCGGTGGATGACCCATGAGAATTGAATGGTGGATCCTGATATTAGTTTATTTCGTATCAACAGGAATTCTATTTTTCATCCCAAAACAAAAGATTCGTTTGGCAGTTGTTGCATTTTTATTCAAACAGATTATTACTTTTCTCATTGGCTTAGTGGTCGTTGAGTTAGGATGGCTTGAATACCCAATCCGATTATTTCCTTCCATTAATCGAGCAAGTTTCACGTTTGAGTTTTATGCATTTCCTGTTATCTGTGCCCTCTTTAACACACGGTATCCCAATAACCGGAGTGCCCAAATTAAATTAAGTTATTATGTTCTTTTTTGTTCAGTGATGACAGTTGTAGAAGTTATGATTGAAAAATACACTGAGCTCATCACATATGTACACTGGGAATGGTATTTTACCTGGATTTCGTTATTTATTACATTTTATCTGTCTCGTTTATTTTGTCTTTGGTTTTTTTTAAACGAGAAAGCTATATATTTCAATGAGGAATAAAGATTTATAGAGCCATTTCGCAAACGCCAAAAAATATCTTCATGTATTACTCGTAATCATGGTTTACGTCTTATTTGCTACTTTTTTTATCGATGGGAAAAATGCAACTAATCAACTATCTACACCCATTTTTCTATTATTCTTGAATCCCGTTTGTATGTGGCTTTATCTACGTAACCATGACTATAAGTCTGTATTTTTTGTATGTCATGGTTACAGCTGAAATATAAATTACGGGGAAATGGATATTATCGCTTTTATCCGCAAATTTGCGTCTCGCTAACTTACTCATACACATATTTCGACAATTTTCATCAAGTTGTACAATCCTATAAAACCCTGCTATTTCAGCATCCAGTATGTTACACCTCATCTATAGCCACCCTCTTCCTATTACTTTTCCAACACCAACCATTTACAAATTTCGCGTGCCGTAATAGAATAAGTACATACCATTTTGAATATCGGCATTCACTCATATAATCACGGGGATATGGCCCGTAAGTTTCTACCAGCGTACCGTAAATGCGCTGACTATGAGTGAGCAATGGGAATGCATTTATGCTTATTCCGCTTCCTTCGTGAAAGCCTGAAGGTCATTGACTCACTCGTAATTGAGGAGTGCAATGATGTTCAGGCTTTTTTATTTTTTTAGGATGTTCAAAAGTACGGTGAAAATGACACTTAAAATTTCGTGGTCCTTTTCATCCTCCCATTTGAACACACATTTTAAGGAGGAAATTTGCTTGGAACTTTTACAGCAGAAAATTATCAATGAAGGTAGAGTCCTTTCCGACCACGTTCTTAAGGTTGACGCCTTTTTAAATCACCAAATAGATCCTGTGTTAATGGTGGAAATCGGTAATGAGTTTGCGCAACGATTCCAGCATGACCAAATCACCAAGGTTTTAACAATCGAGTCCTCAGGGATTGCGCCTGGCATGATGGCTGCTCTTGAACTTGGGGTCCCTGTGATTTTTGCTCGAAAAAGAAAATCTCTTACTCTAGTAGATGACCTACTCACAGCGTCCGTACATTCTTTTACGAAAAATGAGACCAATGAAATTTCCGTTTCTCAAAAGTTCCTTGAACCAACAGACAATGTGCTAATCATTGACGACTTTTTAGCAAATGGGCAAGCTGCTCTGGGCCTAACTGAGATCGTTGAAAAAGCTGGCGCTAAAACAGCCGGAATAGGAATTGTAATTGAAAAATCCTTCCAAGATGGTGGAAAAATGCTTCGCGACAAAGGTTTCAAAGTTGAATCACTTGCTCGCATCCAAACACTACAGGGTGGAAAAGTTACATTTTTAGAAGAAGTGGGGGCTGGTCGCTAATGAAGGAGAACTTATTTAAAACCGCATCTCTTGGAATTCAACATGTACTCGCGATGTACGCAGGAGCCGTGATTGTGCCACTTATCGTCGGAGGCGCTATCGGGTTAACTGGTGAACAGCTCACGTACCTCGTTGCAATCGACCTTTTAATGTGTGGAATTGCAACCCTGTTACAAGTTTGGAAGAATAAATACTTTGGAATCGGGCTACCAGTTATGCTAGGTTGTACGTTCACAGCGGTTGGGCCGATGATTTCAATCGGCGCAGACTACGGAGTATCCGCGATTTACGGTTCGATTTTAGTTGGCGGAGTATTCCTCGTCCTTGTTTCAACGATATTTGGTAAGTTAATAAAATATTTCCCTCCAGTTGTGACAGGGTCAGTTGTTACCATCATTGGTATCACACTTATTCCTGTTGCGATGAACGACATGGCAGGCGGACAAGGAAGCGCAGATTTCGGTTCGCTTCAAAACCTTGCATTATCTTTTGGAACACTTATTTTCATCTTAGTGTTATACCGTTTTGCCAAAGGATTTATGCGTCAAATCGCCATTCTACTTGGATTAATCATTGGAACGATTGTATCTTACTTCTTAGGGCGCGTTGATTTTTCAGCTGTCACTGAGGCGAATTGGTTGCACATGCCAGAGCCGTTTTACTTTGGTATGCCAACATTTGAACCTTCCGCAATCATCACGATGATTCTCGTGCTAATCGTGGGACTTGTTGAAGCATCAGGCGTGTACTTCGCACTTGGTGATATCACTGGTAGAAAGTTGTCTGAAAAAGAATTGTCAAAAGGCTATCGTGCAGAAGGTATTGCGACTATTTTAGGTGGAATTTTCAACGCATTTCCATATACAACGTACTCTCAAAACGTTGGACTTATCCAACTTTCTGGTGTAAAAAAGAACACCGTGATATACGCAGCAGGCTCATTTCTAATCATCCTTGGATTCATCCCAAAAATCAGTGCTTTCACAACCGTCATCCCAACGCCAGTTCTTGGGGGTGCAATGCTTGCGATGTTTGGAATGGTTATTTCTGCAGGCATTAAAATGCTAAGCAAAGTTGATTTTTCATCACAAGAAAATCTATTGATCATGGCATGTTCAATCGGTATGGGCCTTGGTATCACAACCGTCCCAACCCTATTCTCAAATCTACCTGAAGGCGTCCAAATCCTAACAAGCAACGGAATCGTCATCGGAAGCCTAACAGCCATCATCATGAACCTAATTTTTATGAAAAAACCGGCCAACCAAACAGTCCAAATCCTAGAAGGCCAAAAAGCATCCTAGGAACACAGGGATAAGGAGCTGTCCCTCGGATCCAAAAAAACGGCGAATCCCCAAATTGGATTCAGCCGTTTTTTTTATTTTCCACAGCATTTTTTATATTTTTTTCCGCTGCCGCATATGCATGGGTCGTTTCTGCCTATTTTATTTTCGTTTATCACTGGAGTTATTTGAAGCGCTGGACCTTCTTTTTCCATTTCATTTTTCTTCCACTCGAGTAGGTCTGGGTGCTTTTCGCCAAGGATCGTGTAAAAGCTGTAGGCGACGTGCTCAATTTCCACTAGTGAAAAATCATATTCATACTCCATATGGGCGTTCATTTCAGGAAGTCCCTCTTTTGAAAAATGGAAGCTAAGCGCCTCAATAATGGGTTCTTGTACATCCAATTCATCTGTTTCATGATAGGCCTTTTTTAATCCCTGAAGTGCAAGGTCGGTTTTGATATTTCCTAAGATCGAGGCTGCATATATGACAGACTCTGGCTTTCTTACATAAGGAGCAACCGCTTTTACTACTTGATCTGAATCAAATTGGATTAGTGCTGCATTCACTTCCTCCAATAAGGCGTCATCATCTCTCATTAAGAAACTTGCAAAAAGTGGGATGTGTTTTTCTAGTTTTAGCAATCCGGCCATATAGACATTCATAATCCCATTTTCAGAAAACCACTCTTCGTTGGTTTCCTCTGCAAGAACACCGTCAATCTCTTCCTCCGTTATCCAACCCTTTTCTACAATACACTTAGATATCTTTTTCGCAATTGGATAATAGTCATATCCAGGGGAAAGAGATCGTTCAATTTTATTCAATACCTCACCGTACATGGAATATACGTCTTCTTCCTCGGCATGTTCGATAACCTCATGGATTTCCCAGATTTGTTTTGGAATATATTTTTCAAGTTGCTTTTTATACTTTAAAGCAAGTGGAGTATCAATATTATTTAATAACCCCAAAGCCAGGTGACGGTCTTTCTGCTTCATAGTAGGAATATTATCGATTAAAATAGCCAGTGCTTCTTCATTAATTTTTTGTTTATCTAGGTACATTAATATGTCAGCTTGCTTCGCTTCATTTCTGAATGCTTCCTTCAGTAACTCAACTGTCCACTCTTCAGGAACATTTGGGTATTCATGTAGCGCATGCAAAACTGTTCTTTGAATCAAAATATCATCCGAAAGTAGATGTGGCTTTATTTTTTCTAAAAATGTCATAACAATCTATCCTTTCTTGGGACACAGGGACAGGTCCCTCGTCCCACCATATTACCATATAAAAGTGGATTGTCCCAAAAAGGGCCGTTCCAAAGTGTGGAACAGCCCGGATTCATGTATTTTATTCGAATAAAGGACTTACGGCTTTTTCGTTGTGTATACGTTCGACAGCATCTACTAACAGTGGTGCTACTGAAATTGTTGTGATTTTGTCGATCTGTTTTTCTTCAGGCAGTTGGATGGTATTTGTGATTACCAGTTCCTGAATTGGTGATGATTCTATTCTTTCAATCGCTGGGCCAGATAGGACGGGATGCGTACAGCATGCATATACTTCTTTTGCCCCCATTTCCTTTAATGCTTTCGCAGCTAAGGTAATGGTTCCAGCTGTGTCAATCAAGTCGTCAATGATGATTGCATTTTTACCTTCAATGTTACCAACGATATTCATCACCTGTGCCACGTTTGGTTTCGGACGACGTTTATCAATAAATGCGATAGGTGCATTTAGTCGGCTCGCAAGTTTTCTAGCACGAACAACTCCACCTTGGTCTGGCGCAACGACGACAACATCCTCAAGCCCTTTTTCACCGAAATACTTCGCTAAAAGGGGTACGCCAAGTAATTGATCAACAGGAATATCGAAAAATCCTTGGATTTGTGGTGCGTGTAGGTCCATCGTTATAACCCTAGTTGCTCCCGCTTTTTCCAGTAAATTTGCTACAAGCTTAGCAGTGATTGGTTCACGTGAGCGCGCTTTACGGTCTTGTCTCGCGTATCCATAGTATGGGATTACAACATTGATGTTCTTTGCTGAAGCGCGTTTTAACGCATCAATCATAATTAATAATTCCATAATATGTTCATTTGCTGGCTGTGAAGTTGACTGTACTAAATAAACCTCACTTCCACGAACACTTTCTTCTATGTTTATTTGGATTTCTCCGTCGCTAAAACGTGTAACTGAACACTTTCCTAATTCGCACCCTAGTAACGTCGCCATTTCTTCTGCAAGTTTAGGATTCGAATTTAAAGTAAACATTTTAAAACACTGATTTAATTGGTAAGCCACTGTTAGTCCCCCATGCAAAAAATATTCTATATATAATATAACCTAAATTCGCATGCTTACATAGGGTCGAATCACAAATTTCGACAAAAAACTAAAAATGGTTGGACAAATTCCGTGTCCAACCCATTTTTCACCTGGGACAAGGGACCTGTCCCTGTGACCCTAAAACACAATTGTCTTGTTGTTATCCACGATAATTCGGTCTTCCAGATGCCATTTTACCCCACGTGCGAGCACGCTTCGTTCCACACTTTGACCGATTTTCTTTAGTCTTGCTACATCGTCACGGTGGTCAACACGAGCAGTATCCTGTTCAATAATCGGGCCCTCGTCTAAGTCATTCGTTACATAATGAGAGGTCGCACCGATTAATTTTACCCCGCGTGTATAGGCACGCTCATACGGTCTAGCCCCGACAAACGCTGGTAGGAACGAGTGGTGAATGTTAATAATTTGGTTAGGATATTCCGCCACAAAGTCAGGTGTTAACACCTGCATGTAACGAGCCAATACGATTAAATCAATATCATACTCTTTTAAAATTTGAAGCTGCTGCTCTTCCACCTGTTTACGGATGTCCTTGTTTGCCGGTATGTAAATAAACGGAATGCCAAGATTTTCAACAACAGGTCTTGCGTCCTCATGATTACTCACGACGAGCGCAATGTCTGTCATCAAGTCTCCGCTTTGCCATTCCCATAAAAGTTCATGCAAACAGTGAAGCTGCTTTGAAACAAAAATCGCTGTTCTTTTCACATTTTGAACGTCAATTAGCTTCCACTTCATTGAAAACTTGTCCACAATCTCTAAAAATGATGACTCCATCTCAGGCTTTTTCTCTGTTAAAGATGGGCAGTCAAACTCGATTCGCAGATAAAATGTACCCTCTTCATGGTGGGTTGAATACTGGCTTGATTCAATAATATTCGCGTCAAACGAATATAAAAATTGAGAAATCGCCATCACAATTCCAGGCTGGTCAGGACAACTCACCAACAACCTTCCACGATTCTCATTCTTACGCTGAAACTCTTCCCTATTAAAAAACATATCCATAACCTCACATTTGGGACGGAGGGACAGGACCCTCGTCCCACCAATTTTTTCCTGGGACAGTGCACCTGTCCCTGTTTCCCATATTGGGATAAGCGGATCTATTTACGGCCAATTTTCTCTGGGACACTGTACCTGTCCCTGTGTCCCACCTGGCTTGTGTCGCGCTTATTCGTTTGCTAGTTTTGTGATGAGTAGGGCGACTAGTGCACTCCTTACTGGCATTTGCGAGATAAGGAGGTGCTCGTTTGAGGCATGTGCACCATCGCCAACTGGCCCTAGTCCATCTAAGGTTGGTGCAAATTGTGATGCAAAACTGCCGTCACTACCTCCACCACTTGCTTGATCTTCTAGTTCGAAGCCAAGATGTTCCTTCGCTATATCTTTTGCTGTTTCGAACATTTTAGTGATTTCCGGTGTTTTTTCCATCACTGGACGGTTAATTCCACCCGTTACCTCTACCGTTAAACCTTCTTTGGTTGGCTTTATACCTTGAATTAATGGAATAACGCGTTCAAATTCTGCGTTATTTTTCACACGTAAGTCCAGTTCTGCTTCTGCTTCTGCAGCGACTACGTTTGAAGCACTTCCACCTTTTACAAGCCCGATATTGAGTGTTGTTCCTTTTTCAAAATCCGTTAGTCCGTGTAAATATATGGTTTGTCGGGCTAACTCCTCAATTGCACTAATTCCTTTTTCAGGCTCAATGCCTGAATGTGCTGCGCGACCCTGTACTTTTATTGTAAACATGCCGACGCCCTTACGAGATGTTTTGAGTTTCCCTTGAGTCGAGGCTGCCGCGGATTCTAGAACAAGCACATATTTGCTCTTTTTCGCCTCTGCTTCAATTAAGACTCGCGATGACTCGCTACCAATTTCCTCATCCGACGTAAACAACATGACAACCTTCGTTTTCAAAGGAACATTAAGTGCTTTAAGCGCATTTACCGCAAATAATCCTTGCACAATGCCACCTTTCATATCAAATGAGCCTGGCCCAAAAAGCATGTCTCCGTCAATCCGGAATGGAAGTTCTTCAAGTGTTCCCTTTGGCCACACCGTATCCATATGAGCCAAAATCAAAATTTGCTCTTCTCCCTCACCGAATTCACAGCGGAAATGATCCCCAAAATGCTCATTATCAAACTTTTGGATTGAGCCACCCACATACTTTTTATAGAGCTGCTGAACCTGCTCACCGACTTGGTCCACCGCCTCTTTATCATGAGATGGAGATTCTATCTCGACTAACCCCTTCAGAACCTCCACCATCTCAGACTCTTTCTCCTTCAAATACGCCACAACCTGCTGTTCCATCACAATCCATGCCACCTTCATACGTGGGACCAGGGTCTTTTGCTTCCCTGGGTCAGAGGGACAGGTCCCTCGTCCCACCGTTTTTTTCCTGGGACAAGGGACCTGTCCCCGTGTCCCAAACCCATTTCCCGTTTATTATTACAATATTACAACAACTGAGCCCACGCTACTAGTTTTAAGAGCATGGGCTTGAAATTTTTTTATTGGCCTGCAGGCATTCTTTTTAGAAAGTGTTCTAAGAATCTTGGTGCGTCAACCTCTGTACAGACATTGATTTTAGGCTCTTCTTCTTCTGAAAGCGGCACAGTTCTGCCGTCTTCTTCTCCTTCAGTAATGACGCCAACTCCTATGTACTTTGTTTTCACTAAACTCGGGTCAATAGCCACGCCGACTGCCAATGGGTCATGGAGACCACAGCCGCCAATTCCAGGATTAGCATATTCATAAAAGTCATGATAAAAGCCGACCATATTCGCAAAAAATTCCCCGACTTCGGATCCAGCATTTCGCCACGCATCCACATTTTGTCTTGGTAACAGGGTCTGCATCGTCACGTCTAATCCGACTAAGGTGATCGGTAATCCTGATGCGAACACGACTTCCGCAGCTTCAGGATCTGTAAAAATATTCGCCTCTGCATATGGGTTTACGTTCCCTGGTACAAAAACCGCTCCGCCCATAATCACCACGTCGGAGACCAGCTCCACAATCTCCGGTGCCTTTTGAACCGCTAAGGCCAGGTTTGTCAACGGCCCAACGGCAATAATTGTTACTTCATGAGGTAGCTTTTTGACCTGTTCAATGATGTAATCTACCGCATACTCTGATTTCGCTGATGTTTGAGGTTCAAAATCCAATACATTCCCTAATCCATCTTCCCCATGCACATGTTTCGCAAAGCCTTCACGCGGATTTCGATTTAGGGGCTTGTCCGCACCCGCAAATACCGGGATGTTTCTACCTAGTTTTTCTAAAACAGCCAATGTGTTTCTGGTTGCCTCATCAACTGCGACATTTCCATAGCATGTCGTTAACCCAATAATATCAAGCTCCGGCGAGTTCACTGCATACGCAATCGCCATTGCATCATCAATCCCCGTATCTACATCAAAAATAACCTTCTTCATCATTTACCTCCCTGGGACAAGGGACCTGTCCCCGTGACCCACTATTGGCCAGTGTCACCTGTCCCTAGTAATTTGTTTGTTTCTTCTAGTGTTGGCATTGAGGCTTGAGCGCCTTTTTTGGTGACGGTTAGGGCACCAACGGCATTTGCAAATTCCGTTGCTTCTTGCAGAATTTTGCCGCCAGCAAGCGCTGTGGCAAGTGCGCCAGCGAATGCATCACCAGCTGCTGTTGTATCAACCGCAACAACAGATTGCGGGTTGACAGCAAACGTGTCTTCTTCCCTAGACACAACAACGCCTTTTCCGCCAAGCTTAGCAAAAACAGTCCCAACACCTCTATCCAATAGCCAACTGCTAGCTTTTTTAGCGGATTCCACATCCGTAATTTTCGTATCCGCTACAACTCCTAGCTCGCTCTCATTCGGAACAAGGTAGGTCACTTTTTTTAATAGCTCATCGGGAAGCTTTCGTGCAGGTGCAGGGTCGAGCATAACGGGGACATTATATGTATGCGCGATATTCGCAACTTCGATGACCGTTTCCAAAGGAATCTCCAACTGTATCATCACAAGCTTCGCCTTACGGATGATCTCTTCGTATTTAGACACATATTCTGGTGTCACATGGTCGTTGGCGCCTGGTGAAACAACGATACTATTTTCTCCTTCGGCATTTACACTGATCACCGCAACGCCGGATGAAACGCCGCTTATCTTTTCAATATTTGACGTGTCCACCCCGACTTCATTCAATCCTTCTAAAAGCTGCTTACCAAAAATATCGTCCCCGACACAGCCCAACATTGCGACCGATGCCCCTAATTTCGCAGCTGCATACGCTTGGTTACCACCTTTCCCACCGTTTCCTGTAAAAAAGCCATGACCGAGTACCGTCTCACCCCATTCTGGTCGCTCCTTCACATTCACCACCATATCCACATTCAAACTACCCACCACAACAACATCCGCACTCATTTAATATCCTCCCATGGGACAGAGGGACAGGTCCCTCGTCCCAAATTTGAAAAAACACGATTTTCATATAGAATATTATAGACAAACAAATGAGCAGTAGCAAAAGCTATTGCTCTGAAACAAATTAGGGGGAATATGCATATGCATAAAACTGCAGATATTATGGAGGCAATGAACTACATAATGAGTAAAACGGATCATCGACCGACTATCGGGATGATTCTTGGTTCGGGGCTTGGCACGCTTGCGGATGAAATTGAAAATGCAATCGTCATCCCTTACAACGAGATTCCCCATTTTGCGAAGTCGGAAGCAGTTGGCCATGCGAATGAGCTTGTGATTGGAAAATTGATGGGAAAAACTGTTGCGGCAATGAAGGGGCGGTTCCACTATTATGAGGGCTTCACGCTAGATGAGGTGACTTTTCCCGTACGTGTAATGAAAGCACTGGGCATTGAAAATCTACTTATCACAAACGCATGTGGAGCTGTGAATACAAGCTTTAGCCCTGGGGATTTGATGTTAATTACGGATCACATTAATTTAGTTGGAATAAATCCATTGATTGGTCCGAACAATCCTGAATTAGGAACCCGTTTCCCTGATGTGTCCGAGGTTTACAACAAAGGGCTACGAGGAATTGCGACTGCGGTTGCTGATGAAAAAAAGATTACATTACAACAAGGTGTGTATGCCTGGTGGAGTGGTCCAGCTTACGAAACGCCAGCTGAGATACGGATGATCCGTACCCTTGGAGCCGATGCAGTTGGAATGTCAACCGTCCCAGAAGCAATTATCGCTGTACACTCAAGCATGAAGGTTCTTGGTATTTCATGTTTAACCAACATGGCCTGCGGAATCTTAGACCAACCCTTAAGCCACGATGAAGTAATCGAGGTAGCAGGTAGAGTCAAAACAAAATTCATCGAGCTAGTAAAAGGGGTTTTAGAGAGAATAGAATAAAGAGACGGGGACGAGGGGTAGGTCCTTGTCAGTGTACGTAAATAAGCAGGGGATATCTCCCCTGCCTGTTTTATTCTCTTTCAAAATCCAATACGACTGCGGTTGCAGCTCCCAAGGACTGGGAAAATGGTTCATCGTTGAAATGTATTAGTGTTTTGGAGAATGGAATTTTAAGTGCGTTTTGTTCGAGAAACGTCATAAGGGAATGTTGGAATGCTTCATTTCGATTGTATGGACTATCGATGATAATCCTACCTGGGTTCAGTAAATGAATAATATTAATGAGTGAAGTCCCTAAATACATTCCGTATTTCTTAAATTGAGCCTCTATCTGTTTTTCCTTTACCTCAACAGAACCCCACATACCGGTAGATTCCATGTGACCCATCCACTCTTGAAATGCTTTCCTGCTTATCAGTTTCTCTAAACATCCACGTTGGCCACACCCACATAATGGTCCATTTGCATCAACAGAAATATGACCGATTTCCCCCAATGTCCAACTGTCCCCATTCCATATATGGCCTTCAGACGTAAAGGCACCTCCGATTCCATCTCCAATTCGGATATAAAAAGAACTTTTTGAACCCGACTCATCACCCATTCCATCTGAACATAAAGAAGCCATATTTACATTGTTTTGTACGATCATCGGAACGGTGATTTTGTCTTTTAACGCCTCACAAATCTTGAAATTTTTCCATCCAAGATTTGTAGAATGGTATACAATTCCCTCATCCGCATTCACGATTCCTGGGATTCCAATTCCGACACCTACTACTTCCGGATGTTCAAGCAACAGGCTATCCACTATTTTTTGAACTAGCCGAATCACCTTTTCCTTATCTTTTCCCTCTACTTCTAAAAACCCGCGTGCAATGGGATCTAAGAAAAAGTCTGTAACTGTATACTTTATACCATTGTGATGTATGGCGATGCCGATGGCCTTAAAGGCATTTTGATTTAATTCAATAACAATCTTTGGCCGGCCAGCCCCTTTTAAGTCTTTAACTCCAACCTCTTTGATGATTCCATCCTTTACGTATTGATCGACAATTAGGGAAATCGTGTTTTTACTAACTCCTATGGCTTTCGCCAGGTCTTTTCTTGAGGTCTGCCGATATTTCCGTAAAAAAGATAAAACCTTTTTCTGATTTTGTTCGCGAAGAACTCCTGGGCCTCTTGTTCTCATTTCACTATCCTCGTCTCTTTTGTCCAATAACCTACCGCTATTATACCAAGTGAGGCCTTATAGTTTCCTAATTTTATGCTTAAAACGTGAAATAAACTGATTATTCCATTCATCCCCACCAGTTGCATTGCCACTTTTCCAAATTGGCGGTTGGATTCCTTGTTCTACTAGTTTAGCAGTAGCTTCCATTGCAATGGAATTTAAAATAAATGCATTGACGAAGGTTGAGACCGCACCTACCTTTTGCTCCAGTTGATCAATTTCAATAACGGCGTCGCCGACATCTACTTTTGAATCAATCGCAAGGTCAACGACATCATGGAGATTTTGTTTTGAGGGGTGTCTTGCCGGATGTCCCTCAGGCGTATCTAGGGCATGCTGCTTTGAGGATACACCTATTGTTTTTACACCTAATCGTTTTGCCTCTAGAGCAGCATCGATTGTTGCGGCATTAATTCCGTAGGCATTGATAATGATTAATAGATCACCGGATTGCAAACCGTAATCATGTAACACAATCTTTCCATAGCCTGGTGTTCGCTCGATTGCCATGGAACGTAGCGCCCCTCCACTTAATAATGTCCCTTCATCTAAAATAGCACTCACATGCATAAGTCCACCTGCACGAAAGAATAATTCCTGTGACGCTAGATTGGAATGTCCTCCTGGCCCATAAGCATAGACAATTTTATCTTCCTTAATATGATGAGCTACCACTTCAGCAGCACTCATGATATTTGCTGATTCTGTCTCGATTACCTTATCCATATAAGCTTTCACTTTTCTATAGTATTCAAGTGCATATTTCATTCCGTTCACCCCTTCTTCACAGTTATTTTCTTATATAAAACCTCTCCAGCCTTTATCGTTTCGACCACTTCCATCCATTCATTATGCTTTTCATATAGGAAGAAATCTGCAGGCGCCCCTACTTGAAGGCCACTTGCCTGATCTAGCTTCATAATCAATGAAGGTAAAACCGAAGCTTTATCAATGGCTGTCGGTAAGTCCGTAATTCCCATTTGAACAATCCGATTTACACCCCAGAGGATGCTTTGGGCTGAACCAGCCAGTAATCGCGGTTCTCCTTTTAAATGAAGCCGCCCTTCCTCTGTTAGTGTAACCTCACCACCCACAGATGCTATGTAATCACCAGCAGGAAGGCCTGCTAATGCAACACTATCGCTAATGATGAGCATTTTCTCATTTTTGACCTTCTCTATGACCTTCAAGACTGAAGGTGGCAAATGAAATCCGTCTGCTATCACAGTTGCAGCTAAATCGTCCTCCGCTAGCTGATCCCACAAATAGTTCGGGTGTCGTGGCAGCTTGACATGGGCACCATTACCCAAATGAGTTGACATCTTTGCGCCTGCTTTTACTGCCATTTGAATCTGCTCTGACGTCGCATTTGTATGCCCAATTGAGATTAACACTTCAGAATCGGAAGCTAATCTTATAAACTCATTAGCACCTTCCCACTCCGGTGATAGCGTAACAATTTTTATCAACCCATTCACAGATTCATTTAATCTCTTAAAAAACTCCCAATCTGGTTCCCTAATATGGTCAAGATGATGAGCGCCCCTTGGACCATCTTCCATAGATAAAAATGGACCCTCTAAATGAATTCCCGGTATCATTTTTTTAATAAGTCCGTTATTTGAAATGGCATTTGAAATCACACAAACTAGTTTTACTAAACTTTCATACGAATTTGTAATAACAGTTGGATAAAAGGAAGTTACACCCTGCTCAAGCAAACTGTAACAAACGCGTTCAATATCCGATTCCTTCGTAGCAAGTGAATTAAAATCAATCCCCATATATCCATTGACCTGCAAGTCAACAAATCCCGGAGCAAGATAAGTCTCGTTTTCAACTTCTGCCGGTTCAATCGATTCGATCATTCCATCTCTAATCTCAATACGGACACCGCAATCTTCTTTATAATGAATGCCCTCAATCACAAGTTTTTCATTCGCCATACTATTCATCCCCAAATGAATCTTGATCCACGTAAAGATATGCATTCTCATGTGTTCTCAAAACCGATGCCGGACATTCTGTACTAATTGGCCCATTTAAGGTTTGAGTGACTGCCTGTCGTTTCGTACTGCCTGGAACCATACAATACATGTATTTCGCAGAAAGTAACGTAGGAATTGTTAACGTTAAAGCAAAAAGAGGAACCTCTCCTATCTGGGAAAAGCAGCCATCATTGACCTGTTGTTGTCTGCAAATATCATCAAGCTCAACCTTTTTGATGACCTCTTTATCCTCAAAATCCGCAACCGGTGGATCATTAAATGCAATGTGGCCATTTTCACCAATTCCTAGACAAACGATATCAATTGGCTGCTTTTGAAGAAGCTGTGAGTACCGTTCTACTTCATTTTCATTTGAACTATCAAGTAAATGAACCTCTTTGAATGGAACTTTCGTAAACAATCTTTCTTTTAAAAAGTTTTGAAACAGCTGTGGCGCTTCCTTATCAAGTCCCACATACTCATCCATATGAAAAGCGATAATTTGATTCCAATTAATTCTGTCGTCACCTATTAAATATTGTAAAAACTCATTCTGTGAAGGAGCTGCAGCAAAAACCATACGTATCTCTTCTTGATTTTGCTGTAACTTTACTAGTTTGTTCCCCACATCGCGAGCCGCATATTCTCCCATTTCATTGCGCGTTGCGAAAACGTAATATGTTAATTGATCCTTCTTTCCGTTTCTTTTTATATTCACTTTCATTCACCTTCTAGTATATTATCAATTGCGTTCTGGATTATTTTTTCCGTTTCTATGTGAAAAGGGGCAGGTAAGCCAAAGTAGTAAATAAACTCCTCCGCCTCATAGCCACCTTCCATTAGCTGAGTTTGACTTGGAATATATCCAATCATTCCATTACTGTATCCAATGGCAAGAACCCCCGAATCAATCTTTTTTACGTATTGACTGTAGTGCTGAACCATTTCACCATTAAAAAAGATAAAACGGAGCCTACTGCTTATTTCTAGAAATTGTATTTCTAGTCGTGTTTTATTTTTATCTTGCCAATTTTGTTCGATATGTTGTTTCCATATACTTAGAACGTCAGGTTCCATTTCTTCATTTGAGGTATACTCTTTTTGAAAAGGTAAGGGAACCCGGGAGGAATAAGCTTGCAAACTATCAGAATGTATCACTTCAACATCACTTATGTTCATCCCAGATATAATATCCTCCGCTAATTGGTTCCCAATTGCCTCCATGTCTTGTAGGCTTCCCCTAAAAAACGTATGATCTTTTATTAAAGCCGGCCTCACATCGCCACAGCATCCCTGCAAAAAGCCAATCACTGCGTGATGATATGTCTCTTTTAGTCTCGCACAACAAACTCCGGTATATTCGGATGAGACCACATTTGCATCTGTTGTTGTAGGATGGCAGGCGTAGTGAATCAACATTGCCTTCATGTCGTGTTTGATATTTTCAAAGGTAATGATGGTTACATCTTTATCGATTGGAACATACGGATTCGGGCTCATCACCATTTTATTTTCGTGCTTTAAACGACGGTAAATACCAATATCACTTGTAGTTTTCCTTCTTGCAATCGTCACCGGTTCTTTGTTGGAGATGGCGCATTTTACACTTTTCATTATTACATCTTCCAATGACTCTTTATAACTCTGATCACTTACACCTAAGAGACTCGTAAAAGCTTCACTTGTTTGCGGACCAGAATGGTTATGTGTGGCATGGAAACAAATAGATTCCGGCTTTACGGAATACTCATCTGCCACTCTTTTTCTCCATGTATCCACAAGTTGATCATCCCACCAAATGACATCTCCAATGATGAGTAAAAAGGCCCTTCCATCTTGTTCAAAATAGTAAATTTTAAGAAAAAGCTGAGAATGAACCTCCATAGCCTTCCCTTCTCGATGTGCATAACCCGCTAACTGAACAGGGGGCTGCGGTGTCATGTCTATTTCATATGTTCCAAGAAGTAAAGTCATGATTCATTCTCCTTTTCAAAACAGCTTCAAAATAAGAATAAAATTTCTAAGAATATGGAAGGGGTCTTTAACTGGCAAAGCGACTACTTTTTGCAAAGGCTCACCCCTTCTATCCCGAATTTGAATCCATTCTCCTATTTCCTTGTTCGGATTAGGAAAGATTGAAAAACTATATTCAAAAAATGTTTTATACCAGTGTAAAAAGAGCTCATCTTTCGTCTGTTTGTATAGTAATAACAATGTGTAAAGAGCCTCTGAATGTGGCCACCAAAGCTTTGTATCCCATGTTTCGAGAATTAATTTTTCATACGGGTCATTTATTAGCCTTCCTGCTGGTTCTGTTCCATTTTTATCTACAAACCGAAGCAATCCTCCATGTTCATCATCCCAACCTAATTGAATGGCCTGCCGTGTTACATTTGCTAAAATTTGTAGGTTTTTATGCTGTTCTTTTTCCTCCCATTCATGGAGGCTATGAACATGAAACCATACTGACTCCAAAGCATGGCCTGGGTTTACATGATTCGCAAGTAAGGTGTCTTTATTACTTGAATCCATTGGGCGCAACTCTACAATTCTTCCATCTTCAAGAATGAATTCTTGTAGGATTCTCGCGCTTATTTGTTTTGCCTTTTTCACAACTGGTTTGGACAATTTTTCAGCTGTTTCTTCCACCTCCTGAGCAACGTTAAGCATAATCATCTGAATAGAATGTGAAGAATATCCAATCGGAATCGGATATGGTTCCGTTCTAAAATATCCTTGCTCAATTCGATGATGAATCGATTCATAGATATTGTATGCTTGATCAAATGCAGTCTCATCATGAAACACATCTGCATACTTAGTAACACCAATGACAAAAAAGCAATCTGCAAAAACACTAATGTCTTCTTGACCTTTGATTGGTTTTCCATCATGGGTGGCTGCATATAGAACGTATTTATTTTCCTTGAGCGTGTGATTAATTAAGAAATGATATGTTTTGTCTGCCATTTCTTTTAAACGTTTTTTGTTTAAAATGACTTTTCCCTGTTCTACTAACCGATAAAGTTCAGCACATAGCCAGAGAAATCGCCCCTGTGACCACGTGTATTTATCCTTACTTACTAATGTACTTCCATCATTAGAGAAGCAGGTAAAAACACCACCTGCTTCATTATCAAATGCTTTTTCCCAAAAAGGCCAAAAGTTTTCTTCAATTTCCTTTTTATAAAAGCTAACAAGTTGTTGAGTATCCATTACGAATCTCCTTACCTGATCAAATGCACCTTGGTGTCTCATGCCAAGATTTTTTCGAACTTGCTCGAAATCTTTCCATTGTAGATCTTTGGCATCAAACGGAGGCTTTAATTTTATTTTGCCTGCGTTTGTACCCATTCCAAACTTGTTTCACTTGTTGGACACACGCCCACTTACAGAAGTAGGAAAATGTATGCTGAATAAAGTTATAGGGATGGTGTAATATTCTTTGAATCTTTCGCTAATTCTTCATCTGATTTACTTATCGCTGATAACATATCTTCAATTTCAGGCTTAACTGGTTTATTTCTATTCAATAAACCTAGTCCAATAAATACTAATCCTGAAGTGAAAATTGGAGCCCCAAGTTCAACATATAATGCCCAGTCCACTCCATATTTTGTTAAAGCAAACATAGCAAGTCCTGCAATAATAGAAGAGATTGCAGCTTTTGAATCACTGTACTTAAAGGCAGGTAATAATCCTAAAAGCATTGGAATGGAAACAGGTCCAACCAACGCAGCAAACCAGGAAATTAATAGACCTAACACTCCTCCAAAATTATCTGAGAAAATTCCTATAATCAGTGTTAAGAAAGTAAAAGTAAACGTAACAATCCTTGCAATTTTCAAGGATTTCTTCTGATCAAGACCTTTAAATTTACCTGACATGACAGGGAGAATATCCCTTGTAATAACTGCTGAAATCGTATTCGCATCTGAGGAAGTCATCGACATAGTTGCGGCAAATAGGGAAGCCAGCACAAGACCAATTAATCCTGCTGGTAATAGTTCCTGGGTGAGTAGTGCATATGATTGTGTAGGGTCTTCTAAATTCGGTAAAATAAGTGGTGCAGCCCACATTGGGAAGAATAAAATTAACGGCCATACGAGATAAAGGATTCCTGAAAAAAGGGCTGATTTCTTTGCTTCATTCCCTGAAGGAGATGCAATGTAACGTGCTGCAAGATTCCAAGTTCCTCCGTTATAACTGAAGAATACGATGAACACGAAAACTAACACATAGCCCAGCGTATATGGTTCATTAAATGGTTGACTATTTGCTTCTGGGAGTTTATCCCAAATACCAGTTATCGATCCCCATCCACCCATTTGACTTAAAACAACAAAGAACATGACAATACCTGCAACGATTTGAACAATAAACTGTTCAAAATCTGTCCATAAATCTGCCCAAATACCGCCAACTGTAATATAAATTAACGAAACAATTCCAGATAATAAAATTCCATAAACAATTGGGATACCAGTAAACACATTAAGTAAAAGGCCAATTGCAGCCCATTTCGCGCCAACATCAAATAATTTTACAAGTACACCACTCCAAGCAACTAATTGTTGTGTTGGAACATTGTAGCGCATCGCTAAATATTCTGTTGGTGATTCAATATCAAGCTTTGTTCGTAGCTTCGACCACCTTGGTGCCATAATGTACGCACCTAAAATAACAGATAAAACTATTGGTATCGCCCACCAAACATACAAACTAAACCCATGCGTATAAGCTAAGCCTGCGTATGCTACAAAAACCGCGCCACTATACCCTCCGACATGGTGTGAAATACCACCTAGCCACCAAGGAAGCTTTCCGCCAGCAACGAAGAAATCTTTTGAACCCTGTACTTTATTAAACGACCAAAAACCAATGACAACCATAAGTAAGAAAAATGCTATAATGACTCCCCAATCTAGACCACTCATGTTTTTTCCCCCTTTAAAAAATATTCTTCCATCGACCCTTAAACAATTTAACGGCATGTATTTTTAATTGTTTCGTACCCACCCCCTATAATTAATCCTAATATATGACTAATTATTTTAAAAATACCACAACAGATTTAATTTGTAAAATAAATTAGAAAATTTTGTACCTTGTTACATTTTCCTGCAGATTTGAGACTCTACTAATCTAACATTTTGGATAGAGTTACAAATACGCACACACTTTTGCTCTCTTCGCTAAATTTCGACCTACATAGACATTTTCTCACGCAAATCTGAAACCTTTTCTGCCTCTAATACGTCTAATATATTGTGCAGTTTTTGATTATCCTAATCTTAAAAAAGGTGTTGATTGAAATGAGTCGTGTTGACCGCCATTCGAAACAGAAAACGAAGCGGAAATGGCCAAAGGTTATTGGAACGATCTTTCTTGTTATATTATTAGCTATCGGTGGATACGCCGTCTATTTATATCAATCAGTAGCGAGTACGGTTGGAAAGATGCATGAAGACCGAGGTCCTTCCGATAAACGAACTACACAGATCGATATCAGTAAAAAGGATCCGATTTCCATTCTGCTCATGGGTGTTGATGAACGCTCGGGCGACAAGGGTCGTACTGATACGTTAATTATGGTTACTGTGAATCCAAATACGAATTCCATGCAAATGTTGAGTATCCCTCGTGATACACGCGTTGAAATTGTTGGCAGAGGAACACAAGATAAAATCAACCATGCCTACGCATTTGGTGGCGTTGATATGACGATTGATTCCGTCGAGAACTTCCTAGACGTACCGGTTGATTATTATATAAAGGTAAACATGGAAGGTCTGCAACAAATCGTTGACGCGCTTGGCGGAGTTCAAGTGAACAGTACATTTGCGTTCTCATATGATGGTGCGTCATTTTCCGAAGGAACTCAAACTCTAAACGGAGAAGAAGCCCTTAAATATGCAAGAATGCGCTATGACGATCCTCGTGGTGACTTTGGTCGACAAGATCGTCAAAAGCAAGTCATCCAAGGGATTATCAACAAAGGAGCAAGTTTCTCTTCCGTCACCAAATTTGATGACATTCTTGGAGCACTTGGCAATAACGTCACAACCGACATTTCCTTTGACGAGATGAAAACTATACAGGCAAACTACAAGGATGCTCGTCATAACATTGAGCAATTCAGCATCGATGGAGTCGGCAAAACCCTAGACGCATGGTACTGGATCGTCTCCGAAGACGAACGCCAAGCTGTCTCAACCCGCTTGAAAAAACACTTAGAAATCGAATAGGTAGATATGCCAAGGGGTTCGGTGGGACACAGGGACAGGTCCCTTGTCCCACCACATCTTGGAATTAGAAGTTGTAAACAACCGGTTATAATACCGGTTGTTTTTTTATGCCTTACATGTTTTCCTCCTTTTTCCACATACTAATGGAACAGACTCATTGTTTCAAAGGAGGGTCCTTATGATGAAATTCAAATTTTTACTTTGTATAGCATTATTATTTCTTTCGGTATCGCCTGCTTCTGCTGCGGAGAAGAAGTCACCGTTTTTTGGTGTGAGCGCTACTGTCGTACAGGTCGAGGAAGGTACATTTGAGGTGAAAACGAAGGGCGCTGAGGAAAACGAAGGATTTGTTTTTTCACCTAGAGGGGTAAAAGGTGGAGAAACGATTATATTTGAGGTGCAGGTGAAGGGCGAGGCCGCCGTTTACTTACTTGTGGATGAGACTGATGCAAGAGGAACTTTTTTAGCTGAGACGGTTTCCCCGGTGATTGGCTTGCATGATCCGTGGCGAACAATTCAGCTTGAGGTCGAGTTGCAGGATACCACCTCCCAGATTGACGCGATGGTACTCACGAACAAACAAGAAAAAACCAAATTCATGTTTCGTAATGTAAAAGTAAGTGTTAAAAAATAAAGGATGCCAACACAGGCATCCTTTTTCTGAAATAAAAACTGGTCACCAACACTCTCAGAAAAAAAGACCTGGGATTCTCTCCCAAGTCCTACTCTACTTTTTTCGATATTTCATCTAGCTTCGCTTCCATTCGTTTAACCCGCTTTGAGAACCGTACCACATAAACGAGTACCGCTATTATACTTAATGGAACGAGAAGTGCAAATAATTGAAAAAGAATGTCACCGATATTTACCACTACGGGAGTCCCTCTCTTCCTTTTTTCTATAATATACCATGGCACTTGTGGAGGAGTCCATCAGCCTTCTGGGGCAAGGAACCTGTCCCAGTGTCCCAAGGTTCAGCTGGGACCCAAAGTGGAGGTTACAGCGGCGGCTGGAACCCTGGCACATGAAATCTGCCCTAAGGGTCCTTCCCCCAGCACTATTTGTCTCAGGCTTGGATGAGTTCGTTTAGTTCGCCGGCGTTTTCTTCGAGTTGTTTGGCGCTTTTGGCGACTTCTTCCATGGAGCTACTGGATTGCTGGGCGGTTGCGGATACTTGTTCAACGCCAGCAGCTGATTCTTCAGCGACAGCCGCAATTCCTTCGATGGCACCGCTAATCTCTCTTGTATCGTCAAGTACCCCGTATAACGAGCTTGACATTGCTTCTATTTGTGTACCGATTTCTTCAATTGTTCGTTTCAATTCATTAAAGGTTTTTCCGGTCGTTTGAATTTGGTTGGTGCCTTCTTCAACGGATTGATAGCCGTCATCTAAGGATTGAACGACCTGCTTTGATTCTGTTTGGATACCTTTTACAATCTCTGTGATCTCTGCGACCGATTTACCAACCTGTTCTGCAAGCTTTCGAACCTCATCGGCAACAACCGCAAATCCTCTTCCGTGTTCTCCTGCGCGGGCTGCCTCGATTGCTGCGTTTAATGCTAAAAGATTCGTTTGCCCCGCGATCTCCTGAATAACTTTAACAAGCTTCGTAATCTCGTTTGTTTTATGGTCCAGACCAACAACAAGCGCGTGTGACTGTTTCATTTTTTCATAGATGCTCGACATTTGTTGAATCGATGTTTCCATATATGAACTGCCGTCGTTTGTCATGGCAAGCATGCCTTGTGATTGTTCCTTAATACTATCGCCCTTAACCGCTACATGCATGATTTCGTCCGAGAACGTGGACATTTTTTCAATTAATGTGGTAGCAGACGTCGCCTGGTCTTCTGCACCGCGTGAAAGTTCCTCCATTGTGACTGCTATCTGCTGACTGCCCGCCATAACCTCATCCGCATACTGGGTCAATTCTTCACTTTGACCAGTGACACTGTCGGAGACGACAACCATTTTCTTAAACATGCCTTTTAAATTTTCATTCATCTCATTAACCGCCAAAACAAGTTGACCAATTTCATCTTTGAGCTTCGTTTTAATTGGGGCTGATTGAAGATTGCCATTGGAAATCGCCTTCATTCGACTTGCGACACTTTTTACCGGTCTAGCAATCACCACAGAGGTATAAATCGAAATCACAATTCCTAAAATAATCACAGCAGCTGTGACCAGAAGTCCTACGAAGTTCACTGATTGACCATATTTCACAACGTCCGTACCCGTTGAGACAATCTGTCTTTCTCGATCATCCGTGAGCTTTTTAACTTGTTCCATCAATTCATTTGACTTCGGCTGGATATACGTCTTCAAATTATGCATCGCAAGCTCAGTATCCCCGCTATCATAAGGGGCAAAAACTTTTTCCTTCATCAATTCACGCCAATTTTTCATTTCCCTTATAAGCTCTTCAACCTCTTTTACCTTCATTGCATTTAATTTTCGATCCGTTAAATCAAATTCTACCGAGTAAACATCATACTCATTTCTATAGGTATCATCCCCATACAGTACATACGCCCTCGCAAGCGCAATACTCTGGGCAATATTGTATTTCAAACTATCATATTCTAGTAAAACTGAGAGTTCCTCCGACACAACATCGTCCGTTTTCTGATTCATATTGGACACCGCTATGTAATTATAGGTCGCTAAGCCTATACAAAGGATGATAATGGCAAAAAAACTAACAAATAACCTTGTTCGAATACTTTTCATCTATGGTACCTCTTCCTCGTAGAATAGTAGAAAATCAGGCAAAAAAATAAGACCAATCACTAAAAGAATGGCCCAACAAGCGTACATTATTGGCAGCCAGGCGATCATGGTACAGTGTACGGTAGACCCTAGGCTTTGCGTCCAATCCTTTCGGAGAGTTTGCCCTATTCTGATATACGTTTTCTTCTATTAGTATATAAGTTTTTCTACTCTTCAACAATAGACCACATCATAATTCCCATTACTTTTTCACTACTAATTCTAGCAACAATTTCATAAAATCTTCCTTATTCGCCGGTAGAACCTCAGGTAACTCCACATTCACCTTCATCATCTTCGAATCCCTCCATTTTTCTGGGACAAGTGACCTGTCCCTGTGTCCCATCTTCTAGTAATCTAGTATTGCCGGATTTTTGATAGATATACATGTTTGGGAGAGAAATTTTGATAGATTTGAGTAAGGGAGAGTAAAAAAGGAAGAAACGAAAAAAGCCAGCCCGGGGGCTGACTTTTTAGTTACGAGCGGAAGCAAGTGCCTGCTCGATCACGCGCATATTTTTCAACGTTTCATCAAGGTTGTACATCGGTTGTTTATTAGAAAGAACACTTTCTGCAAAATGCTCCACCTGAAGCTTATACTGGTCACCTTGCACCGTTTCTTCACGTTGGCCTCCTTCGTTGTTCACCACAAGCACACCGTTTCCACCTTCATTGTCAGGACGGAATGCATGCTTCACTACGATCGAACCTTTCGTGCCGACCACTTCATACTGCTCCTTAAATGATTGCTCAAAGCTAACATCAAAGTTCGCAATTACGCCACTTTCAAACTTCAGCGTACCTGCTGCCGTAATGTCGACGTCATGTGTCGGGTGAATGTTTGCAGCTGCCTTCACTTCAACTGGCTCTTCACCCGTAATCAAACGACTTGCATGGATGCAATAGCAACCCACATCATATAACACGCCGCCACCAAGATCCTTTTGCATCTTAATGCTTCCAGAATTCAAATCATGGAGGAAGGAGAATGTTGAGCGAATTAACTTCACATCACCAATTTCGCCTGTTGCGATCATTTCTTTTACACGGTTATGCTGTGGATGGAACTGATACATGAACGCTTCCATGAAAATCACATTGTTTTCTTTAAAAGCTGCCGCCATCTCTTCCACGTCTTGTGAGGTCAATGCTGCTGGCTTTTCACAAAGCACATGTTTTCCGTGCTTCGCAGCTTCAATCGCCCATTGTTTATGTAGTTGATTTGGAAGCGGAATGTACACCGCATCAATTTCAGGGTCATTCAATAAATCGGTGTATGATTCATAATGCTTTGGAATGCCAAGGTCAACAGCAAAGTCTTTCGCCTTCCCGCTTTCACTCGCAACAGCCACAACCTCTGCATTATGTGCACGCTCCATCGCTGGAATCACTGTATTTCTCGCAATTTTCGCGGTTGATAAAACACCAAAACGAACCTTTGTCATCTGAGTTCCTCCTAAATTATTGAATCAAATGCGCCTTGGCGTATTTGCGCCCGATTTTTTTTCGAGCTATCTCGAAAAAATCCCACTGAAAAATCGAGGCATCCGCCGGAGGCATAACTTTATTCAGCCAAGGGTTGCACTCCTTAAATTGTAAACTCTTTTACCATTGTCTTACTAATATAAGTAGTGGACTTCTAAGCAATAAAGTTACTAAACAATTACATATTCTCATATTTTAGGAGATTACGAAAGGTTTTATCTTGAAACAAAAAAAGCCAGAGTTCATCCTCTGACTTCATCCTTAAATTTCCTATCGAATTATGCAGATTGGCAATCTTTTAATTTACCAATTAGATCCTGCATAACCTCTTCAGTTGTAATAGAAGATGTTTCTTCTACTTTTTTCTGAATGTCTACCATTATTTTTAAAAGTTGTTCAGAACTCATACTTTTTACCTACCATTTTCATTTTCCAATTAAAATCCATTTTACACTATTCAGCAAACTTTGCAAAGGAAAATTGTGACAAAATTTTAACAAAAAATCCCTAACGATTTGTCAGGGATCAAAACTTACTTATTGTATTGGAGGAGGTCCGTCACCCATATGAACTCCATCCGCAAAAACTGATAATAACACTTCGCCATTTTCGTGAACAAACGGAACAGCGACCATTGTGTAGACTTTCCCCTCAGAGTTAGGCATTTTTATTGCCATAATCTGATTAGCCCCGACAAACTGGTATCCGTTACTCTTTTTATCTGCTTTCACCACTTTAAATTCATTCGATTTCAATATGCTCGCAACCGCCTTGTTACGCTCTGCTCCTTGCAAATAGTCGCCACATCCACAACCATCCCCATGTGCAAATGCAGTATTTCCGGGTAGGACAAGTATTAACAACACCAGCACAATCCCTAAAACTTTGACAAAGTTCCCCATTCAAAACCCTCCCTTTAGTAGCTACATTCTACAGATTACACAGAAATCGACAAATTCCTTTATTTTCTGTAAAAATGGTACTAAGGTCGGATGCACACTTCTTTTAACCCCAAAAAAAACAACCCATCAAATGGATTGTCACGGTTTTAATCGAATAAAAATTCATCATCTAGATCAGGGCCATTGATCATTTCATCGTATTTCTCAAGCTCTTCCTGAAGGACTTTTTCGAGTTCTCTAAATTTTGTCGAGATGCTGCTTGGCGACACATCAAATTCTTCCGCAAGTTCCTCATGCGTAGAAAGACCTTCATACGGATAGATCATTTCAAGCATATAGACCAAAGCTGCCTCATAAATGCCTGTTTTGATAATCCTTGGGTTTTTGCGTTCGCAGTATTTATGCCATAGTGAAAGTCCAATTCCTACGATTTCCTCGTCATAATCGTACTCTTTCATCCGAATCTGAAACATTTCGGCGACCTCTCGCTGTTTGGAGGTCTGCCAGTGGTAATCATCCGCCGTTACTTTCGCCTTTCCGAACATAAAAACCATGAATACATCGATAAATTCATTGGACATAAACTCAACTGGACTGGTCTCACTGCTTTTTTCAAAGAGTTCAAGAATCATGTTTCGCATATCGCCCGCATATTCCGTTGGCAATTCAAGAAATGTCGGGAAAAAGATTGAATTTGCACCGGCAGGCAACAACGTTCCGAACACAAAATAGCCTGCCTCCACATCTGTTTCCATCTCATAAATTCGCACTTGATGCTGCTCACCCGTAAAAATATCCTGAACCTTCATATACGTTCTTTGCTCATCAACCTTTGTCACCATATATGCAGACGGTCTTGCAGCCTTCCATCTCTGTAAAAGGTCGCGTGTTCGTGGGCGGCTATATTTTGGACCGTAAATATCAACATACTCTTCCAAAATCGTTTTTCCATCAGTCGGAATCGAACTAATGATTCAAACGCGCGAAAAGAATGAAAATAAATCATAGACATCATCTGGAAGCTCATTAAAAATATCACTATACTGATCCAGAACGTCATCAAAAAACTCTTCATACAAATGGATGGCGTACTGGAACATATCATGTTGGACATCGTTCAGTTCATTTTCAACGACTTGATCAATGGAAACAACCGTAGACCGTCCGCAGCATCTTTTATACTTTTTTCCACTCCCGCACGTGCACTGGTCATTCCGTCCCGCTACCTTCATGAATTTCATTCACCCTTCTCTGTTATCCTATGACACTATCATATCACATCTTCTGGATATATCAGTGGGTGTTGTGGCCAATTGGCGATAAATTCATTCTATTGTTAATATTTCTTATCTTACCTGTGAAAATCAGCATTATTATACTTGCTATCGGCAATGGTAGATGATTGTTTTTATTAAAATAAAGACAATCTAATAACTTGAACAAAGATTTACGGCTAATATTTAAATTTTATGGCCAATAAATGACGTTTTCGGCCGATAATCGAAAAATATGGCTGATAAACAGAATTTATGGACGATAGCGCTTCGCCTCAAATTTTGCGAGGTAAATGCACCGGGGATTTACTGTCACTGTTTGAAATTTACTGTCACTAGCCGGAATACTGCCGCTATTCCAGATTTACTGCCACTAATCTCAAAATACTGCCACTAATCAAATTTTACTGCCACTAGCCCAAATTCACCCCCACTACCAAAAACCCGAATGCCCACAAAAGGCATTCGGGTCTTCAATCTAAATCTGGATCTTCAACGTTTGTCCGATACTGAGTATGTCGCTTGTTAAGTTATTGGTTGTCTTAATGTTTGCAACGGTCGTGTTATATCGCTTGGCGATACCATATAAGGTTTCACCGGATGCTACAGTGTGAACCACAACGTTTGTTGGGACTTTTAATACTTGCCCAATGTAGATCATGTCTGATGTTAAGTTGTTGGCATTTTTAATGGCGGTCACGGTTGTGCCATTTTTAACAGCAATTCCTGACAGCGTATCGCCCGCTACAACTGTATAATTCACCATATACACAGGTGCAGTTGTGCTAGGTTCAGGCGCAGGAGGTGGAGTTACCACATTTGCCTCGTCCGTTGGAATCCGTAAGACTTGGCCAACAAACAGTAAATCTGTCGTTAGGCCATTGGCTTCCCGCAATTCGCTTACGGTTGTATCGTTTCGATTGGCAATTCCCCAGAGTGTATCGCCTGCCGATACGGTGTACGTTTTATAGTTTTGAGTTGGCCCCGTATACACTGGTGACACGACAGGAACGGTGTTTGGCAATGTCGTCGTGTAACTGTTCCAGACATTTTTATTTTCCTGGCCTAGACTCCAGTTGCCGACACCACGAATATTATATTTGCCGACGAGCTCAAGCTTCTTACTTATGGACTCTTCATTTTCAAACCATATCGTATAAGTGCCCGGAGAAAGTGTCGTGCCGTTTATTACGGTCACGGGATCGCCTTTTTTAATCGTGATAATCGCTTTTGGCGTTTTACTCACTTCGTCAAATACAACGTTACCATTATAGCGATCAATCATCGTCTGGACCTGCGTGTTCGAAATTCCGTATCCGCCATAGCTTTGACCCTCAATCCAATAGCGTCCAAAATGCGCAATTCCAAGGACAATTTTATCTGGCGCTACATTTTGCGCGAGCGCATACTGGATTGACTTTTCAACCCACGAATAACTTGCGACTGACCCAGGGTCTCCTCCCTGATAGCTCTCATCGTACGCCATAATCATGAGATAATCGGCATACTTCGCAAGACTTGTGTAGTCATATGACCCATGCCAGCCTGCTGTCCAGCCATTTGGATTCGCTGCCACCGCAACTGAAACTTCCTTTGTCGGTGGGATTTTTTCACGCAGCAATCTTACAAATTCCGTATAATTTGCACGGTCAGCATCCGTCACATTTTCAATATCTACATTGACACCATCCAAGTTGTAGCGCGCGATCGCATCGGCAATTTGCTGAGCCGCAAGCTCCTTGTTTGCAAGCATGGCACGACCGACATCACGATTCCAGTGATTACTTAAAAACGGAACAACACGAATTCCTTGGCGGTGCATTGTCTCGACAAAATTCGGATCTACCTGGTAAGTAAGTTTCAGCGTTCCATCCGCGTTAATATCAAAATAACTTGGCGACACAATGTTTACCGCATGTCCTGTGGAATTTACCGTACTCACATACTGCTTCGTATTACCAAAATACATGTACCCAAGATTGACAACTTCACTCGCCGTAATCGGCAGGCGCAATGTCTGATTCGGCTGTATCGTACTACTCGTCAAATTGTTTAGCGACATCAATGCATCAACGGTTGTATTATAGCGCTTTGCCACGGCATACAAGGAATCACCCTGCGTAACTGTGTATGAACTTAACGAAACATTCGTCACCTCACTCTTATTTCCAGCGACATCGGTTTGGATAACAGATGCCGAAGCAACCTTAGAGACATTGTCGACAAATATATCTAAGGAATAAAATCCATTTTTGTCTGCATTCGCAATTCGCGTTACCAGCACCTTCTTATTGGCATCAAAGAGGGAAACCTCCACCTTTGCATTTGCCTCAGCGGTTCCAATGACGGTATAAATGTACTGCAGGTTTTCATAACGGAAGCCATTTTTCGTTGCGATTGCATTTTCAACCACCGTATCCTTCACAATTGTTGTCGCTTCAACGATGCTTCTATTTCCAGCACGGTCAGTTTGTCGTGCTTCAAAGGTTAATGGCCCGTCCTTCAGTCCCGAAAGGTTAAAACTGGCCCGGAAAGCCCCGTTTACAACCTGAGCAGTTTGCCTCACCGTTGTCGTCCCATCGCTCACTACCATCTCAACAGTTGCGCCTTCTTCAACGCTTGAGCCCGTAATTGTAAAATTGGACATGTTCCCGCTGTTGACATAGACAGGCTTATTCGATACTACACCGGCCGGTGCTGCTGTATCTTTTTCAAGCGTAAATGTTTGCGCTTCACCAACATTCCCTGCGTTATCCGTCGCACGGAAAGTAGCCTTGAGTTTGCCATCCCTGAGCGTACTTAGGTCAAAGATTTCCTCAAATCTGCCTTCGCCATCCGTTTCAATCTGTTTAGTAATCGCATTGACACCATCGGAAATTTCAACAACGACTGTAGCATGTGGCTCCACAACACCTCGAATTGGATACACCAGAACATTATCTGAAAAGATCGGCAGAGGAGTTTCCATCTTAATCTCGTTTGGTCCCACCGTATCCTTGATCAATGTCTTCGTTACTGCAGGACTTATATTTCCTGCTTGGTCAAACTGAGTTAATTCAAACGACAAATCCCCATCTGAAAACTCCGTTAGGTCAACTGGCACACGGTATTCCCCGTTTTCATCTGTAGTTGCAGTGACCATTTTTTCCTGTCCATTGCCGTTAAAAATGCGAATTTGGATGTCCGTGTTTGCCTCTGCTTTTCCGAGCAACTCGTAGTTCGCCTGGTTTTCTGTGGTGATGAAATGATCGTTGTGAAAAATGGGTGCAGTTGGCGCCTCGGTATCTTTATCAACCGTAGTATTGCTGGCATTACTTGTAATACCGGCAGCGCTCGTTTGGAACGCCGTAATCGTGAGGCTTGTGTCTAGCAAGGTGCTCACATCAACTGCGATATTGTACTCACCGTTTTCGTTTGCTGTTGTAGATGTGATAATATCAGGATTCACCCCATCAGACACTGTGATATCAACAGTTGTACCCGGCTGTGCCATACCAAAAATGTGATAACTTGATGCATTTTTACTATTAATTATCTCGGTATTGCTAATCACTGGCGGCGCAAGAGTCGTTTCCTTGATTAAGGTCGTTTGCTCAATTTTGCTACGATTTCCGTGCTCATCGATTGCACTTGCTGTGATAAAAATTTCCCCATCATTCAAGTTGCGAAGGTCAACATTGGTCCGAAACTCACCACTGTCGTTCGCTACAGCTTCTACTGTTATCTCATGGTTTACCCCATCAGATAGAACAATTTGTACAGTGGAACCTGAGTCGGCCATCCCAACCAACGTATAGCTATTCGCATTTTGTGTCGTAACCGTTTGCCCTGTATCAAGTACAGGCTCACCTACGAAAGTGTCTTTTGTTACGGTTACCTGCTGCTGTTGCGAACTATTTTGAGCTTCATCAGTGGCGGTTGCAGTAACCATGATCGCTCCATCCTTTAGACCTGATAAATCTAAATTTGTCCGAAACTCACCATTCGCACCTGTTGAAGTCATCGCTTCTACGGCTGTGTTCACACCATCTGTGGCGCGAATCGTAATGGTTGAGTTTGGCTCCGCTGTTCCTGCAAATGTATATCCGTTCGTATTTTCATTCGTGATGCTCGCAAGTTCCTGAAAAACGGGTGCATCAATAGTGGTATCTTTTTTCACTGTTAGTTTTGTTATACCACTTTCGTTACCAAATGAATCCACGGCCTTTGTGGTGATTGCAATTGGGCCATCACGCAATTGACCAAGGTTAACTAACGCACTAAATTCTCCTTTTTCATTCGCCAGTACCTCAGTGGTAATTGGTGTATTCACTCCATCAAAAAAGACAATTTGCACTCGCGACGCAGGCTCAGCCGTACCTCTTACAGGATAAGCAGTCGTAGATTGACTATTGATGATTTGCGTATTAACCATGGTTGGCGCATCTATTTTTGTGTCTTTTTTAATGGTTTGGATTGCTTCCGTGCTCTTGTTTCCTGCTTCATCCGTCGCTGTTGCTGTGATTGTTAGTGAGCCATCCTGGAAGCCGGAAAGATCAATTCCTGTCTGAAACGCACCATTTCCATCTGCTTTAACCTGTATCGTTTTAGGCTGATTAACTTCGTTAGTTATTCGAAGCGTTACTAACGCGTTTGCCTCGGTTGCACCCGTCACCTTAAGATTTGATTGATTCGCTGTTGAAACCAATGGAATTGACGCAAGTGTAGGCACGATTGGTGCAGTAGTGTCTGCAGGCGGTGACTCAGGCCCTTCTGGTACAACGGTTGGCTCCTCTGGTGGAGTCACCGGTGCTTCTGGAGCAGTTACCTCTCCCGGTATCTCTAACACCTGGCCGATCGATAAATTTGTTGAAGATAAATTGTTTGCAGCTTGTATATCGCCTACCGATACGCCGAATCGTTGCGAAATACTATATAAAGTATCGCCTGCCACAACCGTATACGATGTAGCCGGAGCTGGATTTGTCGGTGCAGGTTCTGGTTCAGTCGGTGTAGGTGCCGTTTCCTCAGGCTGTACTTGGCTCGTCGTCCCTGGAACCTTCAATACCTGCCCAATGCTAAGCACATTTGTCGTCAAATTATTAAGTGCCTTCAACTGATCAACAGTCGTACCAACTTTTACAGAAATCCCATACAACGTATCGCCCGCTTTAACCGTATAGGTTGATGTTTCCGTCGTTGGTGACGGTGTAGGTATAGTTTCTCCGACGGGTGTTGTTGCAATTGTCCCTTCTGTCGGCGGTGGTGTTGCTACTGTCTCTTCAGCTGGCGGTGGTGTAGTCGTACTTGCCGCCTGGAGTTGCGGAATTCTCAGTTTTTGGCCAATCATCAGCATGTCAGATTTTAATTGGTTTGTACTACGAATTTGGTCTACTGTCGTGTTATATCGCTTTGCAATACTATACAATGTATCGCCTGAGCTAACGGTATATGTAAAGAACGGTAGCCTTAGTTGTTGACCGACAAATAACATATTTGATGTAAGCCCATTGATTTTTTTGATCGAATCGACCGATACATTGTAGCGAGTCGCAATCGAGTAAAGCGTATCACCCGCTTTTACTGTGTACATATCATAGATGGACTGTGTTTGCCCACTAGTGGTTTGCGCTCC
Source organism: Ferdinandcohnia sp. SAFN-114 (assembly GCF_059415045.1). NCBI lineage: Bacteria > Bacillati > Bacillota > Bacilli > Caryophanales > Bacillaceae > Ferdinandcohnia > Ferdinandcohnia sp. SAFN-114. Next base: position 35,375 of record NZ_JBPFDQ010000012.1, read on the forward strand.
CACATTTGGCGCTGTTGTTCCTAAGTAAAAAGTGGTGATTAGCATCGAACCCGCTATCACCTTTGCCATCCTAACCGGCAGGTGCGGGAACTTTTCTTTTGCAAGATGGCGAATTTGTGTGTTCAGTTCCTTTCTTTCCTCATGAATATGGTTGCCAAACTCAGAGGCGAACTCTGTCATATGAGACTCCACATAGACAACTAGTGTATATTCATTATTATTTTTTTCTAGCTTATACCCTCGAATCTCCAAACGAAACACCTCCTAATCAAATGCGCCCTGGCTTATTTGCGCCCGATTTTTTTAGGCCCACACGATATGTGTTCACAAAGACGTAGCAACAGGATGTTGCGCTCTAAACCTTTGTTCTTCGCTCGATAGGTTTCCTCAAAAAATCGTGGCATCCGCCGGAGGCCCGTTATTCAGACAGATTCGAATCCACTGAATAACGTTGATACTTCTCGTCTTAGTTTCTCAACTTCCCTTTTATTCATTCCTTTTTTTAGACTTTCGACCAGTTTACCTCTATAAAAAACACCCGACTCATCCAAGTCAGGTGTCTGCTCTCTACGATATATTTTTCTTCGTATCAAATGGTGGTTCGGCCTTCATGCTTTGTGGCAGCATTTGAATCGAGTCTATGACACTATCAAGCTTTGTTTCGATTCGATGCAGCAGATAGAATGTCACGACGACTGGAAAGCCAACCTCCTGGATAAAAGGCAGTAGCTGATCCACCCCATTTTCCTCCTTTCTAAAAGTAAAGCCAACTCTCAAAAGAGAGCTGGCTCCAATTTCATTACAATTGAACTTCTTCAACATTGCGCTCTACAATACGTGCGCCTTTTTTTGCTACAATTGGTCCACCAGATGTTAGGAACGCATCCGTTGCTACGATTAAATCCATTGCTGCATTGACAGCTTGTACATCTACTGGTTCCACTGGATTTTCAATCGAAACGGTTGCTGTTTTCCCACCCAAATTCGTAAACTGCATTTCTAGTGTTTTTGCCATTCGTTACTCCCCCTTTCTTAAAATTCAACATAAAGATTACTCTGCAGTGCCTACTAACATAAAGCTATCGTTACGCTCAATGTCAGATAGTTCTAATGTTTGAAGACCGATGATTGCTGTTGCAACTGCATGTAAATCATCCGCAGATACAGAAGGGTTAATGTTGTTATAGTTTTTGTTTTTATAGATAAGCTTACCCTTACTGTCCACACCGTTTTCAAACACAAGACGTAACTGTGTATCTAGAATCTCTAGTTTTGCTGCCATGTCCCTCACCTCCTTTACACTATTGTTATAGAGGGGGAAGGGGCAAAAAGGGGCATCATTTAAAAGAAATTTAGGCAAAAAAAATACCTCCACTAGGGAGGCCAACAAAAATATATAACAAAGGGGGGGAATACATTATACAGCATGACCCCTTTTCACCCGTCTTATACCTAAAAAAGAAAAAATTATTGGAGGTCCCATTAAATTCCCCCTATTGGCTCATACTAATCGTACATTTGCATGTCGCTGAGGTGTACGTATGATATCTATTTTTATGTCTGAACTCAATATTGCATACTCTCTATTTTCCATTTTCATTGCGCTTTCTGCAAGCATCATTTGCTTTGATATCGCGTTAAACCTAGTCCCGAAGTCTACTAAACGAAACGAGATCATTTGGCTTCTACTCGCTACCCTAACCTTTAGCCTTGGAACCAAGACAGCTTATGTCGTCGGAATTTCTGGTCTTTTCGAATTTTCTACTGTGAATTTTCGGATTGCGGCATTCTGTGTATCTTTTATGGTGATGTTCATAACGAGCTTTTTAGGTTTAAAATTACAATTAAATCGGAATACCCCGTATCTTGTACCGGCAACCTTATTTACAATCGGAAACAGTGCTGCCTATTTTATCATCATCGTATCAAACAGTGCCTTCACTCTGTCTTTTTATAATAAATGGTTTTTATTTAGCGTGCTTACTAGCCTCATTCTTAACACGGTTGCCAGCTACCTAGTTAAGCAGAAACTACTTAAAAACCATTCGGTGAAAATAGGATTAATTGGTGTGTTATTTGGAATTTCCATGATAAGCATTCATCTGCTCTCGATAAAAGGACTTCAGCATGTGATAACATACGATGATCAAGTCTATACGAGCAATGTTATTGTTCCATTCCTTTTATTAAGTGTATTTTTGTTTATGTTCATTGCACTAATCGGCAATAGGTATCAGCAAAAACTACTTGCTGAACAAAGAAAATTAGCAAGTCAGGAGCGCTATTATCGCTCCCTCTATGAGTTAAATTCGCTCGCAATTATCATGATGGACCTTAAGGGAACCATTATTGATTTAAATCTAACTGCAGAAAACCTTGCAGAGATGAGAAAAGAAGAAATGATCGGAATGCATTATCTACAATTCATACCTGAACATGACCAAGCATTTGCGAAACGGCAATTTGAGAAAACGTTGACAGGTGAAGTGGTTGAGTATGAAGTTCAAATGTACAATTCTTCTGGTGAAATCATAGATTTAACTGTCAGAAATATTCCAATTTCTGTCGATCATAAGATTCATGGAATCTACGGGATGATTAAAGACATCTCAGAAGAAAAAAGAAATCTGGAAAAGGTTCAATTCATGGCTTATCATGCCCCCCTCACAAATCTGCCGAACAAACGAAAGCTTAGTGAGGATATGGCCAAAAACATGGCGGAACAAATCCCTTTTAGCCTTGTATACCTTGATTTAAATGAATTCAAAAAGACAAATGACCGCTACGGACATTTAGCTGGAGATGCTGTTTTAGTTGAGGTCGCCAACCGACTTAGGGAAACAAAGGATTACGGTGCTGCCTATCATATCGGTGGCGATGAATTTGCCGTTGCTTTTTCAGTTGTGGAGAAGGAAACGCTAAAAAAAATGGTTATTCAAATTGCAGATAAAATTCGCCTGCCAATCACCTTTCAAGAGTTTACTTTAGAGGTTTTTGCTAGTATTGGGATTGCACGTTTCCCATTTGATGCTAAAAACGTAGAAGAATTACTTCAGAAGGCAGACCTTGCGATGTATGCATCAAAGGAAATTGACGGAAGTGACATTGTGTTTTATCACGAAACTCTCTTAAAAAAGGTCGAGGAACGCTTTCTTCTTGAGCAGAACTTAAAAGAAGCCCTTGAGAAAAATCAATTTGAGCTGTATTATCAACCACAATTTGAAATCCAAACAGGCACTTTTCGTGGCGCAGAGGCTTTATTACGCTGGAATCACCCTGATAAAGGTTTGGTTAGTCCAGATGTCTTTATCCATGTGTTGGAGGAAACAGGCCTAATTGTGGATGTCGGTGAGTGGGCGATTACTCAAGTGTTAGAATCGATTCATTCATGGGCAAAAGCAGGTTTTACCATCGGAAAAGTTTCGGTAAACATCTCAAAAAAGCATTTTGAAAAGCAGAATCTCTTTCGTTTTATCCAGGATGTGAACGCAGGAGGAACTGCCTGTCTCAGTTGCTTAGACATCGAAATCACAGAAAGCGCCTTACTCAATTTGGAAAAATCAATTGATCATGTCCTGCAATTGAAGAAACTAGGAATCAGCATCAGTCTTGACGATTTCGGCACAGGCTATAGCTCCCTAAATGTACTTCACCAATTGCCAATTGATTTTGTGAAAATTGACCAATCTTTCATCAAAGCATTTAATAAAGACGCTAAAAGCATCATCACAATGATCATCCAAATGTCTAATAATCTGAACGTCAAGGTCGTCGCCGAGGGCATTGAAACAAAGGAACAACTCGACTTCCTCATCCAAGAAGGCTGCAGCTATGGCCAAGGCTACTATTACAGCAAGCCACTCCCAAAAGCAGAATTCGAAAAAAAATGGTTAAAAAAATAAGTGGGTCACAGGGACAGGTCCCTTGTCCCACCATTTTTTTACAATGAGGGTGAGGTTTCTTAAATCCCACCAAATATAAAAAAGGTGGTCCTCTTTGTAAGAGACCACCCCCAAAATCCGATTATAAGAAGAGCTGTGATAGAAGCTTTATCCAACCAAAAAACGCGATCCACAAGGGAATACTCAATGTTGTTCCCCACACCATACCAACAGCTAATTGATTCGTATTCTCTTCCATCACTTCGCCCCCTTCATTTCTCTTATGAACATTATAACGGAAAAATGATAGCGTTTTCATAAAAACTTACCAACAAATTATGCCAAAATAATTCAAAAAGGAGCTTTCGCGTTAGACCCAAAGCTCCCTTTTAGACGTCGTTATCGCTGTCGCTCCTGCCTCAAGTGCTCTTTGGACATCGTCTTTCGTCCGAATGAGACCACCTGCTAGCACTGGAATGTTCAATGTTTCTTTGACCTCTTTAATCATCCAAGGCATGGCTCCTGGCAGCACCTCAATGTAGTCGGGTTTATTTTTTCCAATCAACTTATAGCTTTTTTCAAGAGCATGCGTATCAATTAAAAACATCCGCTGAATCGCAAAAACTCCTTTTTGCTTCGCCTTTAGGATGACGCTTGATTTTGTCGAAATCAGCCCATACGGTCGAAACTCTTGGCAAATAAATTCGGTCGCATACTCATCACTTTTTATCCCCTGTACCATATCCACATGATAGATCATCTTCTTCCCATGTTCCCTTGCCATTCGATTAATATTTTTCAGCTGAGCGATGTGAATTTCCGTGAAAATCCCAATTTCATATTTACTTTTTAAAAAGGACTCGAATTCCTTCAACGTAGTAGACGCGGGCAATATCTGTTGATCCAACTGTCTCCCCTCTTTCTTCCGTCTTTTATAAGTAGTATACACTCCCTTCACCTATTGAAAAACAACAAAAAAAGACCCTACTCACACTGGAGCAGGGCAAAAGAGAAAAAAGTCTACAGGTAAAAAATTTATAGTCAAATGTAGAAAACTCCATTCCCTACATTAACTAACAAGAATGAATAACTAGTTTAGCATGAAATTATCCAATGTAGTATTTTACTATAATTATATACTAACAATGTATTAGAAAAATGTATATTGGGAAAATCGATGTAATTTTATAGCGATTATTGGGGTATTTTTAGGGCGACTTTCCTAAAACAGGCCTTTTTTGATGATATTTGTCTAAAAATGCATAAAAATTTTAATTTTATTCTACAAGTTTCCACATTTTATGCAAAGTGGACATGCTATTCTAAAACTATAAGTTTCAGATAATTCTAAAATATCAGCAGTAAATAGAGATCACTATTAAGATTGGGGGAGGAGTTCTAAAAGTGCCTTATTATACGTTTAAAGAAATTCGGACACCCTTAAGTATCATCGGAGTTCGCTTTTACAAACGACTCGAAGATCGGATTTATTTCATACGAGTCAAAAACGGCCCACGCCGTCCATTTCTAACTCGATTCAGTAAAACCAACGCTAGAGTATAAGCTCTAGCGTTTTTTATTTTGTGTGGGACCTATCCCCCTGACCCATAAAGTTATTCTGTTCATGTACTAGGACAACTTTCCGAGGGCATATCCATATTAGTAAACAAGCTTAAGGAGGCTTTTGTTTATATATGAGACGACGACGCGGCATGCCGATTCAACTGATCCTAGTTTCAGTTGGGGCCATTCTGATTGTGATTCTATTTTTTTCAATGTTTCGTTCATCACCGGAGGAGGAGGCAAAGGAGATTGTCCACTCCTTTTATAAATTTGAGCAAGATGCGGATTTTGGCAGCTCATGGGAATTGTTCCATCCCCTGATGCAGGAGCGGTTTGAAAAAGCCGACTACATCCAGCAGCGCAACCATGTCTTCGTGGGCCACTTCGGGACCGATACCTTCAAATATACGGTAGAGGAAGTTGAACATCTCAAAAGCTGGCAAATGGCCAAAAACACTAAAACTTTTCAAGACGTCTATAAAGTGCCCATCACCCAAACATACAAAAGCGCATACGGCACCTTCACCATCCACCAAGACGTCTTCGTTGTAAACGAAAACGGCAACTGGACGATTTTGTGGTCGTATCATTAGGGGTGGTGACTGAACCACGGGGCCGATTCTCGTCGTTTTCGCATATGGCGGACAGTGTGCGAAGGATGAAGGACTCTATCAGGAGATTTCGCCGCGCTTATAGGGACTCTATGAGTCTCTTTTTTGCTTGAAAATGCCTCATCCCGAGGGAACATTTTTTGTCAGGGGCAAGGGACCTGTCCCCGCGACCCACTGGCAACTCCGAACCATAGTGGATTTTGGGGTATCGGACAAAATTGTGAATATATCGGACAGAGTTTCCCAGATATCGGACATTGCCCGAATTTTATCGGACATAACTCTACTTATATCGGACACAAACCACATTTATCGGACAAACCCTTAGTACACTCAGGTTTAAAAGCCTTCCGGTTCATCCGGAAGGCAGACTATCTAATACAGTTTTTGGGTTATCGGACAAAAATGTGAATATATCGGACAGAGTTTCCCAGATATCGGACATTGCCCGAATTTTATCGGACATAATTCTAATTATATCGGACACAAACCACAATTTATCGGGCAGACCCTTAGTACACTCAGATTTAAAAGCCTTCCGGTCCATCCGGAAGGCAGACTATCTAATACAGTTTTGGGTTATCGGACAATTATGTGTATATATCGGACAGAGTTTCCAGGATATCGGACATTGCCCGAATTTTATCGGACATAACTCTACTTATATCGGACACAAACCACAATTTATCGGACACAAACCACCCCTCTTCCCAAGTTCATCAGCCATCTTACAAACCTACAAAAAAATCCAATCCCCTCAATTTGTCCGAACGTCTAAACCATACCAACCCTCGAATAGACTAATAGAAACCATTTAGAAATGGGGTGACAGCATGTTTTCAGCTGATGGAATGCAGACGTTTGAGTTGTTTTCCGGTACTCATCTCGTGACGCTATTCATATTCATGGTCCTTACCTTCCTATTAATCGCCCTCAGAGAGAAGCTCGGCCCTTATCAGTCAATCATCAAATGGACATTTTTCAGCATCTTGGTCGCTAGTGAAGTGTCACACCAAATTTGGCTAGTCGCTACCAATCAATGGGAAATCGGCTCCCTTCCGTTACACCTTTGTTCAATTAGCACTTTTATTTGTATCTTCCTATTCTTAAAGCCTGGTAAAAAAGCATTTTACCTCGTGTACTTTACAGGATTGCTCCCACCAATTCTAAGCATGGTAACTCCCGAACTATTCCATGACTTCCCGCATTATCGCTTCCTAAAGTACTTCCTTCATCACGCCACAATTGCTTGGTCCGTACTTTATTTCATTTTTTACGAGGGCTATCGTGTACCGCGAAAAGCTGTCTGGACCGCATTCTTACTCCTTAACCTAATCGCTGTTCCAATCTTTTTTATCAATCTCCTTCTCGACACAAATTTCTTCTATCTCGCAAACCCAACCGAATCCACAACGATCCTGTCCTATTTCGGTTCCGGCATTACGTATTATCTAACAATTGAAGTCGCTGGTATCATCGTATTTCTCATCACCTACTTCCCGATGGCGATTTGGATGAAAAAAGAAAAAAGCCATTAAGTCATTTGACTTAATGGCTTTTGGGACAGAGGGACAGGTCCCTTGGCCCAGACTGGGACGAGGGACCTGTCCCCGCGACCCAACTGAGGAGACTCGCGAACTCAAACACAGACCCACTATGTTCCCCAGCACACTTTCACCTCAAATCCCAGAGTTTTGCATGGGAACTAGTTTGTTTTGTACGGCGTAGATAACAACTTGAGAACGGCTTTTGACGTCGAATTTTTTGAATATCTTGCTGACATGAATTTTTACCGTTTTGTCACTGATGAAGAGACGATCCGCGATTTCCTTGTTGCTCATCCCTTCCACCAAGCATTGGAGAACTTCCATTTCCCGCTCCGTTAGCACATTTTCCTTTGGCTGCTCCTGCTGCTGTTGATGGAAATTGAGGAGCTTTTTCGTCATAGATGGATGAATCACAGACTCGCCTCGTGCGACAGTACGAATCGCTTCGACGACCTGCTCTGATGGTGCATCTTTTAGCAAATACCCGTCAGCACCCTCGCGAATCGCCGCCATGAAATACTCGTCATGGTTGTGCATGGTCAGTACCAGTACCTTGATTGATGGATATTTTTTCTTCAGGATGCCTGTCACTTCTACTCCATTTTTTTCAGGCATATTGATATCCATTAAGATCACATCTGGTTCGCACATTGGTACATTCTTTAGTGCATCATCACCTGAAACCGCTTCGCCGACAACACGAATGTCGTCCTCGAGCTCTAATATATTTCTAAGTCCGTCACGTAACACAGCATGATCATCCACCAGCATAAGCTTGATCAATAGTACTACCTCCTTCAAGTCCCATCTTTGGAACAGTTAATGTGATATCCGTACCTTCGCCCTCTTTAGAATCAATTTGGAGGGTTGCATTGATTTTTTCCGCGGCGTCATTCATATTTAAAATGCCAAAATGAGGGTTGTTTTGCGCCTTGACCATTGCCTGAAACAGTGAAAACCCTACGCCATTGTCCTTGATTTTTAAAACAATATGCTCCTTTTGATAGCTTAACAGAATTTCAATTTCTGTGGCCTTTGCATGCTTGATTGTGTTTTGCAAACTCTCTTGAAAAATATCAAATAATTCCTTTTCGACCATCGAGCTGAGCGGAACTTCTTGGCCTCTTATATCAAATGAAAACTTGATATTGTATTCACTTTTTACCATTTCAATTCGCTTTTCGATCGCCGCTGACAAGCCAACCCGTTCGGTCGGATACGGTCGCAACTCGTAAATAGATTCACGAACTTCTCGTAAACTAAGTCTTAATTTATCCATACTTTCTACGATAAGTTTTCTCGTTTCCTCAGGATTTCGATTGAATTTTCGTTCGGCTGTTTCTAGTTTCATGACTGCACCTGCAAGAGTCTGGGCAACCCCATCATGAATCCCCCGTGCAATCCGGTTTCTCTCCTCGAGAATTATCCGTTTTTCTTTTTCTTCTATTAAAAATCTTGTCTTTACCGCAACCGCAAGCTGGTTCGACAGTGTAGCAATCGAGTGGATTTCGTCGTCCCCAAAGCTACGTGCACGACTTTTTGCAACCACGAGCATTCCAATGGTTTCATCCTCGACGACCATTGGTGAATACACAAAGGCCTTCATATCTTTTTTAAAGAATTCATCAATGGGGCCAAGCTTTTTTACCCTGTCCTGATAAACAATAGGCTGCTTTTTTCCATCAAAACGGGCCAACGCTTCACCTGTTAAGGCATCCTTTGGAGTGACCCTTCCATCATAATACAAAATCTTCCACACATCATTTTCTTTCACCCAGAGCATAAGAGCTTGCACATCTACGATTTGAGAAAACGTATTTTTAAACGTCTCAATCCACTCGGTTGAATGAATTTTCTTATTCACGCCTGTTGTAATTGCAAACAGCGCATTTAAGCGTTTCTTTTCATTTTCAAGTGTGGAGATGACCGAATACAGCAGAGAAACGGCCACCAATGGCGAGAAAAAGAAGAATAGGGAGAACACATCAACAATTCGACCACCAAGGAACACCATAACAATCCCATATAGCAAGGAAATGAATGCACTCCCCAACTCTGTTAAAGTCTTTGCTTTAAACATGTAAAATGGATAAGGTTGTGGACGAATCAGCAAGACAAAATCAACAATTAAATTATTTATCATAAAAAAGAGTGCAACAAAAAGACCATATGTAAGGATAGCTGTCAAAAATTCACTGTTCGTTGCAAGAATCTGGGTGATTGTTGTTTGTTTTATGATGTAGTTTGCAAGAAATACACTGACTGCCAGCTGAGCTGGGTTAAACAGGACAATTCTCAGCGGACGTTGACGAAGGATATTAATAATTAATACGATTGTTACATAAATGATAATTGGATACGATATCCCAAACAACTCTTGCATAACAAAGATAAATGGAAATGTAATCGTCGTGGAGCCTCTCAAGAGCTGGATCGGAAAATACTCGATTAACGCTAAAAATGCTGTAAGTAATAGGAGAATCGCAATTTCATCGGTTGGTTCAATAATCAATAGCGAATACCCCACAACCGTCCAACCAAGTATTGAAATTAATATCATATAGATTTTTGCATAGTTCTCTCTCTTGTGAGAGGACACCATTGGAAGCTTCACACTTCTCCCCCTTATCATAACGTTCAGTAAATTTTTGTCCGTTACTATTATAATAAGTGTACAGTTTAAAAATAACAAATCATACCAATGTAAACGAATACACAAAAAAAACTGCATAAAAACCCAGACTAGTCGAATGGCTTGAAAACCACTGACCAATGCTGGGTAACCACAAACAACTGAAATGTTTGTGGAAACAATTATGCCAAAAAAACACAAAGTTTTCTATTACCCATATTAATTATTTCGATACGCCAAAAGTAGTAGAGCCTGTAATTTTATGCACAAAAAAACTGCCACCCCAAAAGGTAGACAGCGTTGAATAGGTCCCTTGTCCCAATTTTATGTGTTGGCTTATTCGATTTTGGCTATGCTGTAGGTGAGCCTTTAATATCGTCAGCTATGTCTTTAATAAATTTCTTCATATCTATATCTGTACTTCCTTCGCCTTTCATAAAAGCACGAATTAACGCTCTTCTAACTTGGTTCTGATCAATCGAAATATCCTTACTCGAAGATTTAGGCTCCAAATTATGTTCACTCCTAGCTGGAAAAATACATATGTTTCGAACTCTGTCACAGCGAAGGATGGAGACACCTCCGCGTAGCAGAGTTCGATAAGTGCCTAAGTGGCCAGGCACTATGGGAGAAAATGATTTCTTGGGGAGTTTGGATGGAGAAACCAACTCCACCAAGTAATTTACTATACATGTACGCTGAATACCCCTTTTTTGCGACTGTCTTTTGAAAAAACTTTCTAAATTTAAGTAATATGTGCAGACCTTCCTAGTCCAAAATGCCAATTCATTCTATTTTGCGGTATAATAAAAAGATATGATTTCATCAATCTAAGCAACATGGGGAGTGAGACTAGCTTGCTTCAAAAAGATATTCCAAAGGATGCGGTCATGCATTTTTCCGAAAAGCTACGGGGCATGATTACATTCGACAATGAAGTTGATCGGACACTAATTAAAAAAGGACTAAACCTCTTCCGTCAGGGGAGTGTGTATAATGTAAAATACAACGGGCAAAAGCTTGAAGGACGAGTTCAGGATGTCACACCTGTTGATGTTGCACTTGATCTTGACTCACTAGACGCAAGTAGCTGTTCGTGCCCAACCACGGGCTTTTGCCGACACCAGATGGCTTTGTTTTTCTATATGTATGCCAGTGTTGACCGAGTCGGGTCCCTGCTTGAGCAGTGGAAAGAAGGCAGCAAACCGAAGCCTACTCTTGAATCAATTCCTATAAAAAAAGGTAGTATCCTAGAGCGTGTGGAATACAAGGAAAATTCACTCGAAAGCTGGCTTGCCCTTTTTGACAAGGAATACGAACGGTTTGAATCAGGTCACCCAGAAAAAACGATTTATTTTTTCGCAACGCTGTACCATTCTTTTTTCCAAACATTAAAAAGAAAAGCTCCTTATTCTGAGGAGTACAAGCGTTTATTTCATATTCATGCAGCCCTTTTTTGCATTCGAAAAACAGTCGAGTTGCTTGATCAAATGGAAGTGCGAAACTATCAGGTGGATACGTATATCAAGCCTTATTTTCATAATTTCACAGACATCGTTCTAGATCATTCCTTAGAAATGAAGAGAGTGTCACTGCCATTTTCGTTTGACGAACTCCTTGAAAAAAGCATCCAACCGGTCCGTGAGACACTGCTATGTCAGTCGATGTTTCAATATGAGCGCATGCAAATGTATCGTTTGCTTTGGGCGACTTTTTTTAATCGAAAAAAATGGATTGAAACCGAGCAGAGTGCCCTGGACACGGAGCATCAAGCACAACAGATTGCTTTTGCCCATCTTTACTTTTTACTAAAGGATGATATGAATGCAATCGAATCAATGAAAAGGCTTGGACACGAGGCAACACCCTATAGTTTCTGGTGGATTTCCTATCTTACCGAATCTAAAAATTGGGACCGAGTTCGTCCTTGGATTGGCTATGCATTAGAAGGCATTCGCTCGTTTATTTTTGGCATCCAAAGCTATGAAGGACGCCGCCACATGACAAGATTGTTTTTACAAAACATTATGCCGTACGCCGAGGAACAAGATGATACGGTTTATATGGATGCCGTAAAAAAACTCCTCCCGTACAGTTATGTCGAGTACAATGACTATTTGCTTGAGACGGAGCAATTCCGAAAATGGGTTGAACTGCAAATCATGCTTGGCTATGATATCGATGAAATAGACCGTTATATTTTAAAAGAAATTGAAAACCACGATCGGAGTGCATTGTTCCCTCTTTATCACCAGGCCGTCGCAAAGGCGATTGAGGGTAAAAATCGGCCAAGCTATAAAAAAGCCGTTAAATATTTGCGCAAGATCCGAGCTCATTATAAAAAATGTAAACAAGAAGATGTGTGGGAGGACTATATTGCGAGACTTGCCACGATGAACAAGCGATTACGTGCCTTCCAACAGGAGCTGTTACGGGCTTCTATGATTTCGGATTAAAGGGGTGAGATGATGGTAATTGGAGAAACATTTGTAATCCATGCAGAATGGGTTGCTGACAATGGTTTTTATATTTGGTGCACCACAGAAGATGGCAACGAGCTTACAGCTAACAATTGGAAGCGAAATCTCTTTGCTTGGCATGAGGCCACCTTTTACGGGACCTTCCTCGAAGAGAACAACTTTCAACATCACGATGCCGTCCTTCTTTCACCCTGGCAGGCATTTACCTTTTTTGGAGAGTTACCGGTTAATTCCCTGATCGAAGTAGAGCTTAGCGAGAATGCACAGCATTATCACACCATTTCGAAAAGCTTGTTGCCACTTATTAAGGAAGGCGATTTTATGCCCGACTTTGATTATTGGCGTAAGTCTGAGCATTTTGGCTGGAAACCGATCGGCACTGAGGTAACGGGATTTGCGGCGGAGTGGTTTTCTGAGGCAATCACCGATTGGATTCAAAGTGATTCCACGCTTTCTGACGCCTGGCAGGAAATTGCCTCAACCTTCCCGCTTGTAAAAAGTACCGCGGGCGCTGAGTTTGTCGTTGATGAAAACAATTGGCTTGAACGGATTGGCTGGAAGGAAGATCACACCCCATTTGATTGTCTCATCCAAATTGAGGAACCGGAAATGGACAATGGCACGTGGAAGCTACAAACTGTGCTTCGAAGCAAAAAAAAGCCCTATAAGACGCATTTGGCTCTACCTAAAGAATGGGCGCCTTTTGAGGAAAAAATCACGATTGACCAGGAGATGTGGTGCAAAATTGTGCCATGGCTTCGTGATGAGGAAGGAATCGTTCACGAGTTAACTGAGCGCCAAGCCTGGGACTTCTTAACGGAAGCAAGTTCAAGGCTCATCGATGCCGGAGTTGGAATCCTGTTACCAGCATGGTGGCAAGCAATTAAGGACGCTCAACTTGCAATTAAGGCGAAAGTAAAAACAAATTCAGGTGCCGGTCGCCAATCATTCGTTGGCTTGCAATCCATCGTCAATTTTGACTGGCGTTTTTCAACAAACGGTGTAGAGCTATCCGAAGAGGAATTCATGTCACTGGTGAACGAGCAAAGACGATTAATCAATATCCGTGGAAAATGGATTAAGCTTGATCCTGCATTCATCAAACAGGTTCAATCGATTTTAGAACGTGCGAATAAAGAAGGGCTCCATATCCGTGATGTCCTAGAGCAGGAACTACTATCACTTTCTGAAAAAGCTGAACATGAAGAACAGGAAGCAGCACGAGCATTTGCAGGCGTTCAAATTGAACTCAACCGCCATCTGTCGCAAATGATTACGCAGCTAACGGACATCAAGGAGATTCCACAAGCCGTCATTCCAGAAACCTTCAGGGGTGAGCTTCGTCCATATCAGCAACAAGGTGTCGACTGGCTCTTATTTTTACGTAAGTTCGGTTTCGGGGCCTGTCTTGCCGATGACATGGGACTTGGAAAGACGATTCAAATGATTGCCTACTTTTTAACGGTAAAAGAAAGTGGTGCCAAGCCTTCACTAATCATTTGCCCAACATCTGTACTTGGCAACTGGCAAAAGGAGCTTGAGAAATTCGGACCGGATTTACGCGTCCACCTTCACTATGGATCGAACCGCTTGAAGGGTGAGGAGTTTACCCAGCAGGTGAATGAAGCTGACATCGTGCTCACCTCTTACGGATTGTCCCATTTAGATGAGGAGGAAATTTCCTCTTACGACTGGGGTACGATTTGCTTGGATGAAGCCCAAAACATTAAAAATGCACAAACGAAGCAATCACGAGCAATCCGCAAGCTAAAAAGCGACCATAATATCGCATTAACCGGAACGCCAATGGAAAACCGACTGACTGAGCTTTGGTCGATTTTCGACTTCATTAACCGTGGCTATTTAGGCAGCCTTGGTGGATTCCAAAAACGATTTGTGTCACCAATTGAAAAGGATCATGACCAAGAAACAATTGCTCAACTGCAGCGCTTAATCAAGCCATTTTTACTAAGACGTACGAAAAATGATGAGGCCGTTGCATTGAATTTGCCAGACAAACTCGAGCAAAAAGAATACTGTCCGTTAACAGTTGAACAAGCATCGATTTATGAACAGCTCGTGAAGGATACATTGGAACAAGTCGAACAGCTTGCAGGCATCCAACGTAAAGGGTTGATTTTAAAAATGCTTGGGCAATTGAAACAGGTTTGTGACCACCCGGCACTTTATTTAAAGGAAGCTGCTCCGAAAAATGTGGATGATCGATCTGCAAAAATGGAAAAGCTCCTTGAGTTGGTCGACCACATTCGGGACCAGAACGAGAGCTGTTTGATCTTCACCCAATATATTCAAATGGGAGAAATGATTCAGGATGTGCTGTCAAAACGCTTTAATGAACCGGTGCGATTCTTGAACGGAAGTGCTGCGAAAGTACAACGTGACAAGATGATTGAAGGGTTTCAAAACCGGGAATACAATATCTTGATTCTATCACTGAAGGCCGGCGGAACCGGATTAAACTTAACAGAGGCAAACCATGTCATCCACTATGATCGCTGGTGGAACCCTGCCGTCGAAAACCAAGCCACTGACCGTGCCTACCGCATCGGCCAAAAACGCTTCGTCCACGTGCACAAGCTAATTGCAACCGGCACACTTGAAGAAAAAATTGACGAAATGCTGGAGAAAAAGCAGTCACTCAATGACGAAATCATCACCAGCGAAAACTGGATCACCGAACTCTCCACAACCGAACTAAAAGAACTCTTAGGCGCGTTCTAGTTCAGGTCATAGGAGACTCAGGTACTAATCTCAGACTCTGGGTCACGGGGCTTGGTTCAATGTCCCAGGCCATACAGATGGGACACAGGGACAGGTCCCTTGTCCCAGAACAAACGGATTATCAAATCTTGCTGTCGCGCAAAAATTAAAGGAGCTGATTCATTTGGCCGAAAAAACAACCAAACCCAAGAAAAGAGCCAAAAAATTTGTGCCAAGTGAAAAGCACAAAGACAAAACCGAACCTTGGCAAAAATTTTACCACCTTGTCGAAGAAAAACTAAAGAAATAAGCAAAGGGTGGTGACTGTTGTCACCACCCGCTTTTTATCTAGAATCCCTTTGCTTGCAAGAGACCCCAGCCCACTCTATTAACCTACCTTTATATCTTCCTCAAATTGTTTATATAAAATATACCGCTGCATTCCCCGCGTTTTTTCATAAGCCTTTCGGATTTCAGCAACATACTCATCATGATTGCCTTTCTTTTTAGCAATCCCAGAAGCCAAGGCATGCTTCATCCACTCGGACTTCACCTGATTTCCAAGCTCAGTCGCCTGCTCCAGCTTCCCCTCCTCCACAGCAACAATCGCCTGATAATAGGCTTTATACTGTAGGGGACGGATGTCCTCAATGTCCTTTTTTACTCGTAAAATATCATCCTCGTATAAGGCATGCAATGTCTTAAACAACGCCTGTCTTGCGGGATCTTTATATTTTCGAAGCAAGGATTCTGTCGCTTCCTTCACGTCCTGGTCAATCCGATTGCCCATTCCGTAATAGAGCTTAAACGCTGGATTTTTTCTACGTTTCTCCAGATAGGACTCTATCTTTCTTACATTTTTCTCCCAGTAAATCGGATAAATAAATAAGTAAGTACCAAGAACAGCTATTACGATAATACTTATAATCATACTTGTCGGTTGACCTAGCTCCAAAAACCCTAGCAAGACTCCTAACAATAACGATATCCCAAACAAAACTGCAACTCTCACCACAATCATCCCCAACAATTTGTCATTATTGGATAATTATACCTCACTAGACTCCCATAAAAAAAGACCAATCATGTCGTTTTCCATGATTGGCGGGACGAGGGGACAGGTTCATTGTCCCAGCTTTCATAAATTTGCTTCAACATTCGCTTTCCGCGAAAAAGTTTATTCTTCACAAACGAAATATCTTTACACAATATTTGGCTAATTTCCTTGTAGCTATAATCACTAAAATAATAGAGAGATAGTGTTTGTTTGTAATCCTTGGGTAACGCTTCGATTTGTTGATAGAGCCTTTCTCTTTCGAACCTTTCCAATATTTCGTTCTCCACCATTTCATCGTTCGAATATCGCAAATCCTCCATCTCATCAACCAAGACAGTCACTTTTACAACCTTACTCCGAAGATAGTCAATACATTGATTACGTGTGATTTTATATAACCATGATTTCAATTTAGACTGTTCTCTAAACGAATTCAATTTTAAGAAGATCTTCAAAAAGACTTCTTGCATAATATCATCAACAACTGCCCAATTTCGAACATATCGAAAGGCTACGTATCGTAATTCTGTTCCGTAATTCGTAATGATTTCTTCCATTTTATGTTCCGTCATATTCTCACCTTATTGAGTGGGACACGGGACCTGTCCCCGTGACCCATTTTTTTGGGACAAGGGACCTGTCCCTCTGTCCCACTAGTTGTTAATTTCGTAAATGTATAGTTTGTAGTCTTGCTGTTCCTTCTTTTGGTTTTTGACAACAAGTGTTCCTTCGTATAGGGACTGTCCGGTGTTTAAGTCACTGATTGCGAACGGATATTTTCCATCAACTGAACTTATGATATAGATTTTTCCGTTTTGCAACTCGATAAAAGGGGCATGTTCGCCTTTTTCTTGTTCCACTTTAAATATTTGCTTTTCACCCCAGCTGTCTTTTTCAATATTATACTGATTCACTTCTATTCCATTTGGCGATTGGTTTGGAATATATATTGTAGTGTCATTGATAGCAAACGAATCAATGCCATACCCTCGTTCTTCCGGACTCATTTCTAGCTTTTTCAATTGATTGGTCTCGATGTTATAGACCATGATTTCATCCTCAATGATTTTTGGTTCACCCATTTCCACCGCATCTTCATATGCAGGCTCTTCATGAGCGTACACTTGGAACAGCAAATATTTTTTCGGTTCTACTGAATAGTATTCATCAACGACTCTTATATCTGACCATCCATTCTCAATTTTTGGCGATCCATATATGGTTTCATCGCTAACTGCCTTTTTGTCTAAGTCAATTGTATATACATTAAGGTCCTCACCGCTTTCAGTGCGAAATCCTCTTGCGATAACCTTTATTTCGTTATTGATGGATTGGACCTCCATCACCTCGACCCAATGATAGTTGTCATCATTAGGAACATCTAACTCCATTGATGTCGTTTTGTCTGTTTTAACGTCTAAAACCTCTATTTCGAAATACATATTTTTAGAGACATTTCCATTACCTTCAACATTTACATACACAACAAAATTCTCATCAGCATATAAGCTATTTTCTAAGTAACTTTTTCCTCTCATAAAATGGCTATACTTTTCTTTTAGCTGATTATAAGCAGGTACCGTACTCGTCCTTGTCAATTCTTCAATTAACGACTGGTTACTTAAATTAATCGTTTTATCTTTCGAAATAAGCAAGGAATGATGAATATCATTACCGCTAAGATCTCCGTTAATCCTTATGTTCTCTATTTCTTTTTCATTTCCACTTACCTTTTCGATGCCGACTACAATATTTTCAGCTGCCAAACTAGAATTTATATAAAAAGCGCCAATCACAAGCACCGTAATTACACTAAGCGTGATTATTTTCCAATATCGTTTCATGCTTTTCGACCTCCTATCATACCCTTATTTTTTTGTTCATGAGGTAATTCCCGATCCATATTGCCCCAGCAAGGGTAAGTAAGCATGTACCAAGTTCCATATAGAACAATTCATTCGCATAAAAATAATTACGTAAGATAAGTTCATTCACTAATATCGGTGCAAAAAAGACTAAAATGGATACTGCGGCATAAAGGATTCCGAGGAAAATCCCTTTTAATCGATATGAACGTTCAAATAGAATCCCTGTAAACACGACACATACCGCTACAATCCCAACACCGTATATGAGAATAAAGTCTGCAATTGTCATAGGGAATAAAACACCTAAGTAATAATGGTTGGAAATTGTGGCAATTGAAAAATCAGTACGTAACTCATCTGGAACCAACCATTTTATAATCTGCATTTCAGCAGGAACCAATAATAATTGTAAGGCAATGAGACCCAAAACAAACAATAAAACCGTTGTAGCCTTCGCCAAGTAAATATTCAATCTTGCAGTTGGTAAAACGAGCAAACGATAACTAAACGTGTTCTTTCCAAACCAATCTCGGTACCAAATAAAGAATACATAGATTAGTAAAGTAACCCCAGCTAGCATAATCGGCCCCAAAAACCACAATGTTTCCGAAAAACGAAAAAAGCTCATTGTGCCATATTGAGAAATAAAATCACTCTTTGATAATAAATCCTCATATATCGCCTTGTTCGCACGACCTACATATCTTCTGGCTTCAAATATGACGCCCACCATTTGACATAACACCGTAATTCCTACTAAAACAAGATATAGTTTAAAAAATCGAGAAAACTCGAAATTGACTAGCTTCAAAAATCGATTCATGCTCTATACACCTCTCTCATCACATCGATGACCGATTTCCCCTCATTCTCCCTGACTTCTTCGGTATCGAATTCCCTTAACACAACGCCATTATCTAGCAACACCACTTTATCAATTAAATGCTCGATATCATTGATCTCGTGAGTTGTAATGATTACGCCACGATCCTCAATTAAATGGCTTGTAAATACATCCGCGATCTGCTCTCGACTAAAAATATCAATCCCCGAAAAAGGCTCATCCATTAAGACATAATCGACATCTAATGCCAATCCAAGGATCAAGTTTACCTTAGCCGTATTTCCCTTTGATAGATCCGAGATTCGGTCCGTTTCTTTTAATCTAAAAAATTCGAGTAGCTCCTCGGCACGTTTTTGATTCCATGAATCATAGAAATCAGCCATAAACATGAATGCTTCGTGAACTTTCATTTGTGGCAGCATCGTGATTGTATCAGGAATAAACGTAATTTTTTCATAGCTACCTTTGTGAATCTTTTCCCCATCTATAAGAATCTGACCTCCATCAATTGGAGTTAATGCCATAATCGCCTTCATAATGGTTGTTTTCCCAACACCGTTAATCCCAATCAAACACGTAATCTTCCCTTTTTCAGCAGTAAAGTTTACACCGTTTAACACGGTCTTCCTACCAAACTTCTTGGTTACGTCCTTTACTTCAATCACCAAAATCCCCCCTATTCCTTCTCATACTCTTGTTCAACTATTTTCAATGCCTCTTGCAAAGGCATATTAATTGACCGAACTGAATGAATAAAAGTGGTAACAGCCTCTAATACCAATTCCTCACGAACCATCTTCAATACTTGTTCATCCTTCGTAATGCGACTAGGTAAATTTCCCTCTGTAAAAATCAACCCTTGTTCCTCCATTTCTTTATACGCACGCTGAGCCGTATTTGGATTTATCTTTAATTGATTCGCTAACTCTCTCCTTGAAGGAATTTCCTGACCTGGTTCAAAAAAGCCTTTCGCAATTTGTTCTTTAAAGAACTGAATGACTTGAACATATACAGGATCCCGATTATTAAACTTCACATCCATAGACCCATCTCCATTCATCCCCTGTATCAAGGGGTTAATACACCGAACTCAAAAAGAAGCTTATTTTGACGACTGTATTAAACACACCATACAGCTGTGATAAAAAAACTGCGGTGTATCAATCGGTTAATACACCTTATGAATGTATTATATGGTTAATACACTCTAACTGTCAACACTAAAAAAAAGGCTCTTTTCTAAAAGATTGTTGCTTTTTTGTTAATAAATTTCAAACCAAGTTGATTGGAGCGTAAGGTGGCGACTCCAGCGGGAAAAGCGTGAGACTTGAGACCCCGCAGGAGCGGCAGCGACCTGTCCAGTTGCAGCGGCTAGAAACTCGAGAAATTTCAACTCCTCCTTCAGAGGCAAAATACGCCTCTTTATGGAGTCTCCGACGCACACGACGTGCTAGTGCCGACTTCTCCTCAGGACGTGGCGCTTTAGTCGGCCAATTTTCTCATTTCTGTGCAAGCCGCCTCCACATTTCGACGAGGAGGCTCAAGCCACGCCCGCGGAAAGCGTCCACCTGAAGAGGAAGTCAACGGTATAATAACAACAAATCTTACGAAAACAGCCAAAAAGAAAAAATGTAAACAAGCCTATTGACCAACAGGAACAATTGTTCTATCATGAAGGTAAGAAAAAAGCCAACCATGTTGTGACCATGATTGGCGAGATTTGAAGAATTACTGGAGCATCCATCTATCTCTAGAGGAACCTTTTTGAAATGACGACTGAGGCTGCTTATTGCGAGGTACATGGATAGTGGGGATATAGAAAAAGTTCATATTCTAAATCTCTTTTTTACCGTTCTCAAATTACAAAACCCTTCTTTCTAAAAGACGATCGATCTGTAATAGTCTTTCCTTATAGTTTTGATCAATCTGATCCATGCGTTCTCCAATTTGGCCTTGTAATATTTCCAGATGCAATGCGATTCCCATAGCAAGCTTATTCAGCTTATCGTTAATATTCTTTATCTCATCATTGTTCATACATACACCTCCTAAACTTAGGCATCAAGGATCAATTTTCTACAAGCTCCCTAGGCTTTCCACCAAGAAATTTGACAGAGTCTGCTAACACTTCCGTCACATATACTCTTTTGCCCTCGTTGTTTTGATAGTTCCGGGTTTGAATTCGACCTGTAACACCTAGAATAGAACCCTTTTTACAATAGTTTGCCGTATTTTCTGCCGTTTTCTGCCACAGTGTACAGTTAACAAAATCGGTATTAATTTCGCCTCCTGCATTTTTAAAATTCCGGCTAACCGCAAGTGTTACATGTGCTACAGCTCTCCCGTCCTGGGTGTAACGTAAATCAGGATCACGAGTCAATCTTCCAACTAATATTACTTGATTAATCATATTTATTCCCCCTTGGTTACATCTAACAGGGCTATCATACTTCATGATTCAATAGAGGTAAAATTAGGAAAAATAAATTATTTCAAGGATGACTCTATAAAAAATTGAATTTCGCTACACCTCTTTTACATTTTTAATTGTAAATAGATTAAACCCAAGAATTATCTAAGATTCTACAAATTTTTTCAAAAAAGGACACAACTTTCAGATTCATTTCATCTTCATCTACATATAATAACCAAGTAAATATGCTATAATTTAACTATCTATTTAGTACGAAAGATTTATAAGGGGGTCAGGGATATGAAAACGTTTAGGTTGGTATCACTTAAAGTTCTTCATCAGGATGAACAGCCGGATCGGGTCGAGGATATTCCGTTGATTGATGGATTAATCATTAATCGGGAGGATGGGGAAAACCGTTGGATTGTGGAGGCATTTATTGAAAAACCGTATAAGGCCATTTTCGAAAAAGCAAAACAAGCCCAAGAAAAGCTTAATCTCCAAGTAACCATTTCAAAAAAATCAAATGATCCTGCCCCCTTAATGGGTGAAGTAAAGATCATTAAGGAAATGGAGAATAGTGTGAGTGTCCTTTTAGACGGAAACTTAGTTCCAAATCGACTCAACATCGCTGAAATCGTTCTTACCGACCTTATTAACCAAGGCTTAGAAGGAGAAGGTCTCCTTGCTGAATTTAAAAATAGACTCCAAGAAAAGAAAAAGACGTTACAAAGTTAAAAAGGCAGGACACAAATCCCGCCTTTTTTCATAACTATTGAGACTTATTTGCCTCCACCAGCACCGTTAGTACCACCATTGTCTTCATCAGGAACCAAATCATTGTCACCTAGCTCATCATTGTCATCCTTGCCCACGTCTAGGTCACCATCATTATTGTCATCTTCAATTAGATTTCCGTCACCATTTAAGTCATTATCATTGTTATTCATGTCATTATCACCAGGAACAACATCTTCCTCAGGAGTTACATCGTTATCTAGCTCGTTGTTGAAATCCTCACCAGGTGTTTCTAGTCCATCATCCTCTGGAGGCGGATCTTGGTCATCGGCATTACATCCGGTTACTAAAAACACAGCAAGTAGAGATCCCATCAACTTAAGGAACCATTTTTTGTTCATTTGCAAAATCTCCTTTCTGTTTTCTTCTAAGTATTGTAGTGACCACTTGGTCTTCACTTAGCTTTCCCAGAAGTGTACAAATGTATCAAAAAAATTACATCATTTATCTTTACTTTTTGAGTTTGGCCAAATAAAAAAACCAGATGATTCCTCTCATCCGGTTTCTACGTTATTCCTTATTCCGTTTTTTCACCTAGTGCAAACATAATTTCTGTTTCGCAAACGAGCTCGCCGTCAACCGTTGCAATCCCTTTTCCTTTGCCGATAGACCCTCTTAGACGTGTGATTTCAACTTCTAGACGAAGTTGGTCTCCAGGAACTACCTGTCTTTTAAAACGGCAGTTGTCAATTCCAGCAAAGAAAGCAAGTCTGCCTTTGTTTTCTTCTTTTTTTAGCATAGCTACTGCGCCAACCTGTGCTAATGCTTCTACAATTAACACACCCGGCATAACTGGGTATCCAGGAAAATGTCCGTTAAAAAACTCCTCATTCGCTGTAACATTTTTAATGCCGAGCGCACGTTTGCCGTCTTCCATTTCAAGGATACGATCGACTAATAAAAATGGGTAGCGATGCGGAATAATTTCCTTGATTTCATTAATATCGTACATCTTTACAATTTCCTCCTCTATGTATATAAGGACTTACTGAATAAAGTCAGTATCTTATGCCTATTATAATACAAGTGTTGTGGAAAATCTAAATTTCGTCGGGAAAGCCGTAAATTTCTAACCATAAAAAAAGAAGGCATTGGCCCTCCGTTTTATTTTTCTGCATCCTTATTTACAATGTCAACAATATGCTGCCATGTTTCTTTTTTCAAGGCATCACTTGGCTTACCATCCCCAATGACTCCGTAACCCACAACCACACCGATTATAATGCTGGCTGCAAAAAGAACAACGACAAGCAAAAGTCGTACCCAAATCGGAATTAAACGGATTCTAATTTTTGGTTCGCGCTTTTTCTTAGGTTCTTTTTCCGTATTCTTTTGTTCATCACGCGTTTTTCGAAAATCCTCGCGTGATTTTACTTGTGTATTGTTTAGTTCACTAGTCACTGAGATTACTCCTTATCTATAGGGTGTTCCAAGATTTACGATTGTCTGCCTTAATTTATAGTATTCCGTAGGTTTCTATTTTTATCAATAGTACCAAATCAAATACGCCAAGGCGTATTTGCGCCCGATTTTTTTTCGAGCCCGCTCGAAAAACTTCCTTTGAAAAATCGTGGCATCCGCCGGAGGTTATAACTTTATTCAGTCATTGTTAAACCCCAACTGAATTTATCATACTACTTTTATTCCTGGCTACGAATGAAGATGTTCACGCTGAATAAAGTTATCGTAGACCGTTCACAAGCCCCATCATTTGGTCTGAGATGGAGATTGATTTTGCATTGAATTGGTAGGAACGTTGAGTCAGTAGCAGATCTGACATTTCGGTTGTTAAATTAACGTTCGACTGTTCGAGAGCTCCTTGTTGCATACTCACTTGTTCACGGAGAGCGCCTTGAAGAGAAACGAATACGTCATCCGCTGCGATTCCAAGCTCCGCTAAGTCAGGTAACGCAAATTGATTTTGACCTACCGCTTGAAGAAGTTGTGGTTTTTGCACTTCAACAACAGACAGATTAAAACGTTGCAGCGCACCTGCTTCAGGGACAACTGTTATTTCCCCGTTTGCTGATATCTGAATTTCCTTAAAACGGTCTACAAACACAATCGGTTCCCCGTCTTGATCTAGTACAGGGTTACCATCGCTAGTCACTAGGGCAACACGATTTGTTCCGTCATTAGTTGGTGATAAATAAAGCGACCCATCCCTAGTGAATCGAGGAACTTGGACCCCATTTTCATCCACTACTATTTGAAGAAATTGATTTTCCTTTGTAAAGGCAATATCAAGTTCACGGTTAGTTTTTTTTATCGCACCTTGGCTCATCATCATATTGGTTGATCCAATTTTTGCACCAACACCTACACGAACACCATTTGGGGTTAAGCGGCCTTCTTCCTGCGCAGCAACTGGTTGATTATTAAACTGTTGGGTTAAAAGCTCACTAAAGGTGACCTGACGTTTTTTATAACCGGTCGTGTCAGTATTGGCTAAATTATGCCCAATTGTATCAAGCTGTTTTTGTAGCTGACTCATCGTATTGGTTGCTGTAATCATCGAGCGCATCTGAAGACCTCCCTACATTTTTCTATATATCTCGCTCAAGGCCCTATTAACTTCTAGGTTACAAGCCAATCATCGGGCATGCTTAGTGCTTTTCTTATAATCTTCCAATCTCGTTAACTGCTTTATCCATACTCTTATCATACGCCTGAAGAACTTTTTGGTTGGCTTCAAATGTGCGGTATGCTGTCATCATTTCCGTCATTGCTTGTGTTACATCCACATTTGAGCCTTCAATAAAACCTTGTTTTACCGTGAATGCTACTTCAGGATTTGCGGTTGCATTTGGTAACACTAAGCCATCATTTGTACGGTATAATCCATTCCCCTCTTTAATCAGGTTTTGTGGATTTTCTGAGTAAACAATGCCAAAACGCATTTGGGCAAGTCCGTCTACAAGAATACGGCCATCCGCAGTAACCTCAAATTGATTACTATCGACCTGGATTCGGTTCCCATTCTCATCTAGAACGAAAAAACCTTCGCTTGTTGTTAAATAACCGGTTGGATCAACAGTGAAGTTCCCATTTCTCGTGTATCTCACATCACCATTTGCATTTTGAACTGCAAAAAACAAAGAGCCCGGTTTGTTAGTCTCAGGATTGATCGGTAAATTTCCGTCCACTAATGCCATATCTGTGGAGAGTCCTGTTTCGCGGATATCTCCTTGCTTGAACAGCGGAATCATTTCTTGCATATACACACCGGTATTTAGTCCACCAATCGTACTTGCTGTCCGAAAGGTACCACCATTTTTCGCAGGACTTGGTACACCCTCAAGACGTTGCATTAACATTTCAGGAAAAGCACGTAAAGAACCTTGGTCCGCTTTGTAGCCAGGTGTATTCGCATTTGCAATGTTGTTCGTTAACATTTCCGTACGACGCTGCCCAGCAAGCATACCAGCCGCTGCAGAATAAAATCCACGTAACATAGACTCACCTCATTTTTCCATATCCCATATCCGAACAAATAACTACTATAGGTTGTTCAAAAAATGGGCCGTAAATGACACTTCGAATTTCTGCTTACATTGCTCCGAGAACTGGGTGAAAACCAAATTATGCGCTTGCGTCTACTAGCTTATTCACGCAGTAAATTCCTCAGCGCAAGGCTGCAAGGGAGTTAACTCAAGCAGTTGCCTCGCTCCGGTACTCAAAGCTGCGCCGCCTTGAAATTCTCGGTCCTTTTCATCCTCATTTTTGAACTCATACTACTATTAATTATAGTAGGAAATTCCTATTACTTCATCTGTAAATTTTAGCCACGTAGTAAAAAGGTAGAAATGTTAGAAAGGACCTGCCGGTTCGGAAAGGTCCTCAATTACGTATATTAGACTAATTTTCTTCGTGGAAGCTTGTCCAAGTTTTCAAGCATGACGCCTGTACCGATTGCAACACATTCCATAGGGTTTTCAGCAATTAATACAGGTACACGCAATTCTTCAGCTAAAAGCTGATCGATTCCGTGAAGCAATGCTCCACCACCTGTTAAAATCACACCACGGTCAATGATGTCTGCAGAAAGCTCAGGCGGTGTACGTTCAAGTACACTTTTCGCTGCTTGTACAATTGCAGAAACTGGCTCACGTAGTGCTTTTTCAATCTCACCAGATTTAATTGTAAGTGTGCGCGGCAAACCAGTAACCATGTCACGACCACGAATGTCAATTTCTTCATTACGTGAATCCGGGAATACCGTTGCAACCTGGATTTTAATATTCTCAGCTGTTCTTTCACCGATTAATAGCTTGTACTGACGCTTGATATAGCTCAAAATTTCCGCATCAAAAGTGTCCCCAGCCATTTTAATTGATGAGGCGGTGACGATATCGCCCATTGATAATACAGCCACATCTGTAGTACCACCGCCAATATCAACTACCATATTTCCGCTTGGTTGGAAAATGTCCATGCCTGCACCAATCGCAGCCACTTTAGGTTCTTCCTCAAGATAGATTTTCTTCCCGCCGCTTTTTTCAGCAGCTTCCTTGATTGCCTTTTGCTCAACAGAAGTAATATTTGTTGGACAACAAATAAGGATTCTTGGTTTTGAAAGAAATCCTTTGACATTTAACTTATTAATAAAGTGCTTTAACATAGCCTCTGTTACATCGAAATCTGCAATAACACCGTCTTTTAAAGGTCGAATCGCAATAATATTACCAGGTGTACGACCGACCATGCGTCTTGCTTCTTCACCAACAGCTAAAACCTTTCCAGTGTTTTTATCTAATGCCACTACAGATGGCTCGTTTAATACAATTCCTTTGCCTTTTACGTGTATGAGTACGTTTGCTGTCCCTAGATCAATACCGATATCCCTAGCTAACATTTGAGTAACTTTCCTCCTTGCATTTTAAACAAAAATGCATCTATTTTCCTAATAATATATTGTATCACAATTTACCATATAAAATAGATATTTTGTAATTTTTTTGTAGGAAAATGTCGTAACTTAGAATAGCTTTGTGCTTGCCTCGGCCACAAGCATAAGACAAGCGCTGACAGAAGGTGTGTTTTACCTTCAGAAGCACTTGTCTTAGACTTTGATAGTGCCTAGAGCTAGCCATTGCAAGAAAGAAAGTCACAGGCATGTTATTTCACTGGTTCTTCTTGTAGTTCTTCCTCTTTTTTGTACTTTAGCTTTGTCGCTTCTCCACCCCGTAAATGTCGTATTGATTTATGATAATCAAGAATTTCTTTTACTTCATTTGCTAGTTCGGGATTGATTTCAGGTAGCCTTTCGGTTAAATCCTTATGGACAGTACTTTTGGAAACGCCAAATTCCTTCGCAATGACGCGAACTGTTTTTCTTGTCTCCACGATATACTTTCCAATCTTGATAGTTCGTTCTTTGATGTAATCGTGCACACTACTCGCCCTCCCTATATGGATGTGAGAAGTGTGAAATGAGACGCGTTCATGCTTCAACGAAGAAGAAGTAGTACTTGAACTATATTCGTCAAATGTTTTGCTGGAACTTTGAAGACGGTATACGCCCCCTCACCTCAAACACTCTCTTTGTTAGGTTTGTAACCATTTTATTAGCTTGGTTGAGGGATTATGCTATAAAAGTCAAGAGGGACAAGGGTTTTATCAAAATATTTTTAAAAATTGCTTGTTCTACCGATTGAGACAGGCTATTTTTGCCATTGGACAACCTGTTATCTAAAAAAATGATTCTGATTATTTTCTGTTGCTTGGAGAAGATCACCCCACGTTCGTTTTCCTCGGCTTTTAAAATGATGAAGGAGTTCGACAAAAAGATATGCTGTCGTTAAAGCATCACCTGTCGCTGAATGACGATTATACATTCTCGTTCCAAAATTCTGGGCGTATCTGTGCAGATCCCGCATATCATAAGACGGGGAAATATATCCGATCAAATCTAACGTATCAATCGTTGGCATCCGCACTAAACTGAATTTTTCCCGTTTCAGCTCACTTTTTAAAGTTGCAATGTCAAACGATACATAATGTCCAACCATACAGTTGCTGCTCTGTTCTTTTATAAAATGAAAAAGATTTGTAATTCCTTCAATCGATGAGGGAGCGTTTTCGACCTGTTTATCAGTGATTCCTGTCAATTCGATTATTTCCTGAGAAATTTGTCGTTTTGGGTTTATAAAAGTATGAAATTGTTCCTCTTCACAAACCCTCAATCCCTTTACCTGTACAGCAGCAATTTCAATTAGGCGATCAACAGTCGAAACCCGAAATCCAGTCGTTTCTGTGTCAAAAACCGTAAACGAAATTTCCTCAAGCGCTGTTGATAACGGTATTTCCTTATGAAGTTGCTGAAAAAGTGGCTTTTTACCAAAAAACAAGAGACTCCCTCCTTTTATATTTGGAAGTGGGCATTTACTAGAGTTTGTATCTCTTTTAAGATTTTCACACTTAAAATAAGTTCTTCCTTTTCCTTCGTTGTTAAGTGGGAAAAATGAAGAACTGATGTTAGCTTCTCCTTGTTTTTATATTGGCGCCATCTCAGTTTTACGTAAATATGCATCACATCTGAAGCAGCCGCTTTTACATCTCTTCCAAAACTATCGCTAAATGCCTTCTTCTCTACTAATCTATCAATTCTCTCAAATGGAGTCCCCGAGATGATTCCATATTCCAGAGAAAGAATTTGCAAGCAATGGTGGTATGGAAATAAAATTTCTTTTTTAATATCCAGCTGCTTTCGTTCCAATTTAAAAAGAGCACGAATCGGGTGATCTAATGAAGGGATTTGATGTTCCTGTTCTTGTAGGCGATACAGAAATATTTTTGCTTTTTTCATTTGTTCTAGAAGTCTTGCTTCAAATTCCTTATGGAGCTTCTCATCTCCATATAAAAAGCGATACGAAAAGAAATTCCGAGCGAGTAGCATATGCTGATTAGTTGCCGTTGTGCTCCATGTTTGTACTCTGTTCACCCATGTCTCCAATGATCCGCGCCAGCTTGGGTTGCTCGCCATCATATCTCCTAAACAGCGTGCATACCCGGCTTTCTCTAATATATGAACGATTTCTTCTCCTAATTTTGAAAAATAACTCTCTATCTTTGGGCTTTTGTTATCATATATAAGAAAATGGTCCTGATCGGTTAACAAAAATTGCTCTTCACGGCCTGCGCTCCCCATTTGATAAAAGCAAAATGCAGTAGGTGGGCGTAGTCCTTCTCTTTTTGAGAGTGCTTCAACAGCCATCTCTATACATCTCTTCACGAGCCGGTCATATAACCTTGTCACACTATCTAGTACTTTGAAAATGGGTACATCGTCCTGTAATAGAGTATCCATAACATCATAAATGGCCATTTTTACAGAAGGTAAAGTATCTTCTGTTGCAGATTCGATGGTCTTAATCGTTCTCATCATGCTGTCCTTGTTTTGCCTTAATACATCTGAAAGTGTAATAATTCCAGTGATATTTCCATTTTCGACAACTGGCAAATGTTTAACGCCATGTAAAAGAAAAGCGGAGATTGCCTCATAATAATAGGCATATTTCGAAATAGTGACAGGGTTTTTCGTCATCACTTCAAATGCAAGTGTGTTTCCATTTTTCTTTTCAGAAATAACTCTTGAAACGAGGTCACGCTCTGTAATGATTCCTAGTAATTTATTCTTTTCAATGACAAGAACAGAGCTTGTGCGGTGCTCAGTCATTAGACTTGCTACATCGCTGATAGCTGTATTTGAGTTCACAGAAACTAGTTTTTTTGTCATGATATCCTGTACTCTTCGAATAAAGGTACCATTCTCCTTCGCCATTCTCGTAATGGACACCTGTTCTGCCAAAGAACTGTAGATTTCTCTAAGACGAATGGCAAGCTGAGTGAAAAGATAATGATGGAATTGTTGATCATGCAGGCGTTTTTCAACGACATGAATCGGGATTAATAAACATTGTCCAGCTTCCGTTGCCATTACACCCACCCGATACTCTAGGAGGGGTTTTTGCTCGCCAATTAAATCTGCAATACCGGAAAGCCCTATCAATTCGCCTGGTTTTACTATTTCAAGAACCTCCCGATTATCAGGCGGCCCAACAAACACTTCGGCAACACCAGAAAGCAGCAGAAGTAACCCCTCCCGCTGCTCATTGGCATGAAATAGTAAATCTGATTCCATATACACTTTTTGCTGGCATAAGGATAAAAAGTGGAACGCATCTTCTTGTAATAGTCCTTGAAAAAGCGGATGATCCTTCACCATTTTATATAGCTTCTCCATGGTTTCTCCCTCTTTTAAAAACGGTTCTACAGGAATATTCTGTAGAACCGTCAGTTATTCTTTCTATGTGCTAGACTTTATTAAGCCTCATCTTTAAGCCATACTTCGCCATCCTTGTAAACCATTTGTTCAGGGTAGCGCATATCGACAACCTCGTCCTGCTTTGCTTGTGATGGCGCCTCGGTCATTAATGAAACAATAATGTTTCCTAAGAAACCAGCTGCTGCCCCAAAGATACCTGCTCCTGTATCAATAATGCCTAGGATGGTGAAGCCGCCGTATTTCGCTGCGAAAATATACGCTAATACGACTACTAAACCAATAATCATTCCAGAGATAACACCTTTTGCATTCGACCGCTTCCACCATACTCCAAGAACGAGTGCAGGGAAGAACGTACTAGATGCAATCGCAAAGGCCCAGGCCACGATTTGCGTAATCGCTCCAGGTGGATTTAACGCAACTAAGCCTGCGATTAAAGTTGCAACCGCAATTGACCAACGTGCTACACTTAAACGGTTTTTCTCTGTTGCATCTGGCTTTAAAACACGATAGTAAATATCGTGAGCAAATGAAGAGGAAAGGGCAATCATCAATCCACCCGCCGTAGATAATGCTGCCGCCATTGCACCTGCAGCCATTAATCCGATAACAAACACTCCAAGGTTTGCAATCTCAGGTGTTGCCATAACGACGATATCATTGGCGATTGTCATTTCTTGCCACTGCAAGATTCCGTCACCATTTGCATCCGCAAGCTTTAATAGACCTGTATCAATCCAACTTTGGGTCCAATGAGGAAGCTCCGACATTTTTTGACCAGCAACCTGTGTCATTAGAATGAAACGTGAAAAGGCTGCATATGCAGGAGCTGATAAATATAATAACCCGATAAATAAAAGAGCCCAAGCTCCTGACCAACGAGCTGCTTTCATTGTAGAAACCGTATAGAAACGAACGATAACGTGTGGTAATCCTGCCGTTCCACACATTAACGTAAACATTAACGCAAGGAACTGCCATTCTGAACCTGTTGCAAACGGTGCAAAATATTCAGTGAAACCTAGCTGACGATCTAACTCACCAATTTCCTCAACAATTTTCCCGTAAGATAACCATGGTAAAGGATTGTTGGTTAATTGCAAGGAGATAAAAATAACTGGAATCAAGTATGCGACAATTAACACGATATATTGCGCTACCTGAGTCCATGTAATCCCCTTCATTCCACCCATTGCTGCGTAGAAGGCAATTAACACAACCCCAATCATTGTTCCAACCTTCGCGTCAATTTCAAAAAGACGCCCGATTACAACCCCTGATCCAGATAACTGGCCAATCGAGTATGTAAAAGAAATAATGATTGTACAGATTGCTGCTACAATACGAGCTGAATGGCTGTCAAACCGGTCCCCAATAAACTCCGGTACCGTGTATCGTCCATATTTACGAAGCTGTGGCGCAAGGAGGAATGTTAATAATAAGTATCCACCTGTCCATCCCATAATATAGGCTAGGCCGCCATAACCGAGCGCCATGATCGTTCCGGCCATTCCTATGAATGAAGCAGCACTCATCCAGTCTGCCCCAATCGCCATTCCGTTGTAGACAGGCGGTACTCCACGTCCTGCTACATAAAAGTCCGAAGTCGCCCGTGCTCGGTTGAAGATGGCAATCCCAATATAAAGAGCAAACGACGCTAAAATAATAATTAATGAGACCAGAAATTGTGTATCCAAATTTCCTCCCCCTTTTGGGTCAAATTTAAGATTTGTATAGGTTTGTGACATGCTGTGTGGGATGATTCTTGCATTTGAATCTTTTCATCTTCAAGAAACGTCTTTAGGAGTAGGGGTTATTGTTATATCCGTAGATTCTATGTTTGAGAGAATGTTTGTTAGGTTGGTTTGTTTTTAATGATCTAGCACTTTTCCAGAACTGATTTGTTCGTTTTTCTCTTCGTCGATGCCATACTTTTGGTCAATTTTGTCGCTTACCTTCGCATTCACAAATAAGATTATGATAAAAGTTAAAACTGCTCCCTGCGCCCCCATGAAATAATGGAATGGCAGCCCGTTTACCGAAAACGTGGATAGTGGCTTTGCAAACAGGACAACACCAAATGAGACAAGAAATCCAATAATTAAATAGATAATAATATTCCTTGTTCTCTCCCTAAAGTATCCATCCGCAATCTTCTTATCAACTTTTTTCAACTACTAGCACCTCCATAAGAATATAATTGGACTTTCGGTTACACCCTTTAGTTTTGCATCACCTCCTTCAAGATTTATTAAACTCCAATACTTTTATCCAAGATTAAAAATAAAACGAATCGTCTCCCCAAGCGGTGCCGGAAAACGAATGATTTCAAAGATAAAGTACCCAAAAATAGACACAAACGGTAGAAGTAAAAACAAAGGGCGCTTACGCTTTAACGCCATAAAAAGGCTGAAAATAACAATAAACAGCATCAAGTATAAGATCATGACAGGTTCACTCCTCATAATGTAAGCGTTGTCAATTAATAAAGATTGAAACAAGTACATTTACTATATGTACGACATACATTTTGTAATATTACGAAAATTACCACATTTACATTATCAATTTTTTTCCAAGGCTCGTCAAGAAAAGATTTTAGCGAAATTTGGAGGGTGGTTACCTTTCGAAATCACCTAGAGCACCACCATCCTTGCTAAAGACTGGAAAGTGACAACACTCGGAAGCAACTGAAGCACTTCCGACTCTCGAAAACACATGGAGCACCGCCAACCCCCTAATAAAAGGAAAACGGCGTCTTTCACCTCTAATGAAACACGCCAACTTACAAAAAAGAGAGTTCAGTTTTCAGCATAAGTAAGATAGGTTCAAATAAAAACCCTACAACAACACAGCCCCATACACAAGTGACCCAACGATTACATACGCAGGGTGGACCTTCCATTTTTCAAGCAACAAAAAACTCAACACAACTAAAATAAGCGTATGCACCGAGCCTGCGTCCACATAGGATTCCTCAAAAAAGCGATACGCCATTGCCCCTAGAAGTACAGCGATTGTCGGACGGATATAGTTCGTCATCCGTTTAACCTTTGGAGAATGCTTGAACTTTTTCAAAATGCTAAGCAAACCGATCATTAAAAGTAACGAAGGCGCAACCGTGGCAAAAACAGCAACACCTGCACCCACTATGCCCGCTTGCTGAAAACCAATGTAGCCGGCCATCTTCGTTGCAATTGGTCCTGGTAGCGCATTTCCGATCGCA
The DNA here is from genome assembly GCF_059415045.1 of Ferdinandcohnia sp. SAFN-114. Taxonomy (NCBI): domain Bacteria; kingdom Bacillati; phylum Bacillota; class Bacilli; order Caryophanales; family Bacillaceae; genus Ferdinandcohnia; species Ferdinandcohnia sp. SAFN-114. The sequence goes on from NZ_JBPFDQ010000012.1 coordinate 69,303, forward strand.
ATCACCTCACTGAATTCATGAACGGAAAGCCAATGATAGCGATGAACAACTTCATTTTCAACAAGAGGAATCGAGGCTGGCCCGCCACCGTAACCTACAATACCTGGAATTAAAAAGGCAAGAAAAAGCTGCAAGTAAATCATTGTTGTTTCTCCTCCCACTTGTCCTTTTTCAACAAGGCAGCTACTAGTAAAACACCCACTAAGATTCCTGGGTGCACCCCCAACACATCTAAAACTAGTATGCTGGCGACCCCAAGCAAAATTGTTTTCGTCCAACCAAGACCTTTTTTCGCATTCATGAAAAATTCCCAGGTGAGTTGGGCAAGCATGACCCCAACTACTGCCAGCACTGCTTTTGTCATTCCCTGTACCCAACCAAGATTTTTAAAAGAAGTCAATGAGGTAAGTAGTACAATCATTAATAATATGGTTGGAACGGATGTTGCCAAAACAGCATTGATCAGACCAAGCCAGCCTCCAACACGATACCCAATATAGCCGGCCATTTTTGTTGCGATTGGCCCGGGCAACGTATTACCGAGTGCAAGAATATCACCAAAATCGTCATCATTTAGCCATTTGTAGCGATCTACCGCTTCCTTATGCACAAGTGGAATGGATGACGGACCACCGCCATACCCCAGTATGCCAACCTTGAAAAACGCGTAAAAAATATGTAATTGCTTCATATTTAATTCCTTTCGAAGCTTTATGAATGTAAAAAGAGGAAGCCCATATTAGGCTTCCTCTTAGTGTTTTCAATTATTTTTCTTGTATTCAATAGGCTATTGGCTATAATTTAGATTTATTAGCCGTAAATCTAAATTATCAGCCATATTTTTCATTTATCAGCCATCATTCAAAATTATTAGCCATAAATCCATTCTACTCGCCAAGCACCTCAATCATCGCGCGAATAGACTCTGTTAAATCTGCCAACGACCAACTCGGGATACCCGATTTCTTAAGCGCAAGTTCATGTGAAGCAGGGATATGGATGAATCCTGCTCGCATTGGAAGTTGTTCTTGCTCAATTTTATGCAAAACGGAGTACATCACATTGTTGCAAAGATACGTCCCTGCTGTGTTTGAAACAGCGGCCGGGTAGCCTTTATCAATGGATACATTTACAAATTCCCGAATCGGTAATGTCGAAAAGTAACCCGCTGGACCGACTTCTTCAATTGGAGCATCCTGTAATCTCACACCACTATTATCTGGTTCACCATCGCGGCAATTAATCGCAATCCGCTCAGGTGTGACTTTATTTCTTCCCGCTGCTAGGCCTAATGAAATCACGACATCAGGCTTAACGTCATTGACATGCTCGATACATTGTCTTGCTGACTCTGCAAAATCAACCGGCAGAATCCTTCCAACAATCTCGTATCCTCCAATCGTTTGCCCTTCCAATGCCTTCACAATCTCCTCAGTCGGATTGATTGGATTATCTAAAAATGGGACAAACCCTGTTAATAATAGTTTTTTCATTGTATCCTCCCGCTTTGTAGAATAATTGCGTTCCCGCTTATTCTTGTACGTATTATTTTTTTATTTTCAACTTCTATTTCCGCTTGAATTTTACTTGGTTTGCCCATTGTTTCCCCCTGATAGATATGATAAATATTCCAACCTTCCTGGCTAGTACCACACACATTATATAGGGTTACATATACACCAAGTGAGCTTGCTGCTACACCAGTTGCAGGGTCTTCATCATATCCAGATTGATTAGGGAATTGTCTTGCTTTTAGCTCATTCTTGCATAAAACAGCAAAGGGATAAAAACCAGTTATCTTAAATTTATCACATACTGACCATAATTTTTGAAAATTTGGCTTAAGATTATGTAAAATCACAGAATTCTTAATAGGAATCATTAACTTCGGCCTTGACGTAGATACTGACTTAATTGGAAATAAGGGGTTTATGTCATTTTCAGGAATACTTAATGCTACTGCAACCTCTGCAATACTTGGATTATCCGTTTGTAAAGTTGGTTTAAATTGTTCAACCGTTACAACGACACTCTTCTCTTCCATTTTCCAATGAACAGGTACTACTCCAACACTTGTCTCTATAAGTAGCGATTGTTTTAAGCATTCTTCTTGTTTGACTAAAACCGTTACTGCTGCAATTGTGGCATGTACACACATTTCCATTTCATGTTTGGGCGCAAAATAACGCAGTCTATAATCACATTCCTTTGCCCTAGATTCCAAAATAAAAACTGTTTCAAAACCAAATGTGGCTGCCATGGATTGCATCATTCCTATTGATAAGTGGTCAGCATTACGCACAACTGTACAAGGGTTGCCACCGTTTTTCGAAATGCCAAATACATTTGTTTGTACGACGTTCATTCTATTCTTACCCTCCTAAACAGGGACTTCTACTTCTACTTCCTCACCTCTTGCCCTTACTACAACATAGGCCAGACCCGAAAAGGATCTGACCTTGTTTTACGATATTAAGTTGGACCAGTACCATTGGATTATGCAAGAAAGATAGCACCATATCCTAGAGCACCGATAATCACATATGCTGGATGAACTTTAAATTTCTCTAATAATAAAAAGCTGACTACAATTAAAATCAACGTTTGCCAAACACCAACATCCACGTAAGCTGTTGAGAAAAAACTAAATGTCATGATACCTAATAGTACTGCAATCGTTGGTCGTACATAACTTGTCATTCTTTTTACTTTTGGTGAATCCTTAAATTTATATAAGATACCTAGCAATGTAATCATCAATATTAAGGAAGGCGCCACCGTTGCAAAGACACCAACTAAAGAACCTAAAATACCGCCTTGTTGATATCCAATATAACCGGCCATCTTTGTTGCAATTGGTCCTGGGAGTGCATTCCCTAATGCTAGAACCTCACTAAATTCAGAAACAGTGAGCCAACCGTAACGGTCAACAACCTCGTTTTCAACGAGTGGTATGGAAGCTGGACCACCACCATATCCGACAATACCTGGAATAAAGAATGCTAGGAAAATTTGCCAGTAAATCATTACATCCCTACCCCTCTTTCAACATTTTGAGGTGTTTCCACATCTTTACTCTTGTCTTTCTTAAGGAGTGCAAAGAGTAAAATTCCCCCTATTAATATACCTGGATGAACACCTAAAATAGAAAGAAGGATAAAGCTTCCAACGACAACAGCGCTTGCCGGTAGCCACCCTAAGGAATCCTTCGATTTCTTAAAAAAGTCCCAAGTTAAGGTAGCGAGCATAACTCCAACGACTGGTACTACAGCCTTAGTCATGCCACTAACCCATGGTTGGTCTTTAAAAGAAGCTAAAGATGTTAATAGTACAACCATTAAAATTATCGTCGGTACAATAGTTGCTAACACTCCGATAATCATGCCAATTACACCTGATACACGATAGCCAATATAGCCAGCCATCTTAGTAGCGATCGGCCCAGGAAGCGTATTTCCTAGGGCCAACACGTCTGCAAATTCATCATCATTCATCCATTTGTACTTATCGACTACCTCTTTATGAACAAGAGGGATAGAGGATGGTCCCCCTCCGTACCCCAACATGCCCACTCGAAAAAATGCCAAAAATAACTGAAAATGTTTCAAACCGATCAATCCTTTTTTTAATGGTGTATAAACTTTGAAGCAAATACATTACCAAGCTGCTATTGCACCATCTGTTCTTGATTCAGTACCTCCATATAAAACACCTGATACAGAATCTCTCCAAATAATTTGACCACGACCAAAGCTTCCACCGTCAAGCGCAATCTGAATCTGATGACCTTTTCGTGCAAGTGCCTGTGCAATATGCGGTGAGAAACCAGGCTCCACTGAAACCTTCTTACCTTCGGACCACTGCCATCTTGGTGAATCTAGTGCCGCTTGAGGGTTTAAATGGAAATCAATTGTATTCATAATGACTTGGGCATGACCCTGCGGTTGCATGTAACCCCCCATTACTCCGAATGGTCCTACAGCTTCATTATCCTTAGTTAAAAATCCTGGGATAATAGTATGATAAGTCTTTTTACCAGGTTCAAGTGCATTCTCATGAGCTGAATCAAGTGAGAAGTCATGACCACGGTTTTGTAAAGCAATACCAGTTCCAGGAATTACAATCCCTGACCCAAAGCCCATATAGTTACTTTGAATAAAGGAAACCATATTCCCTTCTCCGTCAGCTGTTGCAAGGTACACTGTACCTCCACTTGGTGGTGTTCCTGGTTCAGGAGTTAAAGCCTCATCCCCGATTAAACTTCTACGATCATCTGCAAACTGATCTGATAATAACTGTTCCACACTTACAGACATCTTTTTTGGATCTGTTACATATTTCTTAGCATCTACAAATGCTAGTTTCATAGCTTCGATTTGCTTATGATACGTTTCAACAGACTCCTTCTCTTTTAGCTCAAAGCCTTTTAGGATATTAAGAGCCATTAACGCGACAATCCCCTGGCCATTTGGTGGGATTTCCCACACATCATAGCCACGATAATTCACTTTAATTGGGTCTACCCATTCAGGTTGATAATCAGCTAAATCTTCTTTTCTTAGGAATCCGCCATATGCTTTTGAAAACTGGTCAATTTTATCAGCCAACTCACCACGATAAAAACTTTCAGCATTTGTCTCTGCGATGGACCGTAATGTGCTTGCATGTTCTGGTGACCTCCATACTTCCCCAATTTCAGGAGCTCGACCATTTGGGGCAAATGTGTCGAACCAGTTCTTATATTCGTCACCCTGAAAGATTTCTTTAAATCTATTAAATGACACTTTCCAATTTTTGCCCAATATAGGTGATATCGGATAACCATTTTCTGCGTAATCAATTGCTGGCTTTAGCACTTCTGACAGTGGTAATTTTCCAAACCTTTTTGAAAGCTCAGCCCATGCTGCCGGTACACCAGGAACCGTAACAGGGAGTAATCCATGAGTTGGCATAAAGGTATGTCCCTGCTCTTTCACCTTATCAATTGATATACTTTTTGGTGCCGGTCCACTTGAATTTAATCCATGTAGTTCACCTTTTACCCAAACTAATGCAAAGGCATCCCCGCCAATTCCATTTGAAGTTGGCTCCACTACTGTTAAACATGCAGCAGTTGCAATTGCTGCATCGATTGCATTACCACCCTTTTTTAAAATATCTAAACCCGCTTGGGCGGCCAGTGGTTGTGATGTAGCAACCATTCCATTTTTGGCAATCGTTGTTACCTTTTGTGAGGCGTATGGATGATTCAAATAATCAAAGCTCATCTTTTTGTACCCCTTTCATCTTAATTAATACCGAATTTCTTCATAGATTTTGTTTTACATTGTTAACTATTTTAACACATTTACTTAACAAACGGATGAAGGACTTCCACTTACCGATTAGCCTTTTATACTATTAGACGATTCTGATTGAAGTTTTCTTTCATTCCTAATCTCAGAAACAACTGCATATATAAGGGAAGCAATTGTCAGTCCCAAAAGTACACCAGAAATCGGTCGAGTAAAAAATAATGTTAAATCTGCATCAGTAGAAATTGCCCTACGAAGGTTTACCTCTGTCATCGGACCTAAAATAACGCCAAGTACAAAGGCAGCTAAGGTAAAATTGAACTTTTTCAAGAAATAACCAACTACTCCAAAGATCAACAAGACCCAAATATCAAAAACTCGGTTGTTTACTGCAAAACTACCTAAAGCACATAAAATAAGAACAACCGGCAGTAAGTAATGCATTGGAATGTCTGTAATTCTCAAAAACAATCGAATTCCAAATGCTTGAATGAGTAACATAAAAATAGCAGAAATAAAGAATGCAAGAAAAATACCATATGCTAACACCGGCTCAGAAACTAGAAAGTATGGACCCGGTTGGATACCGTGGACTAAAAGCGCCCCCATCATCATCACTGTAACTGCACTCCCCGGGATTCCCAATGCCAATGTTGGAATTAACGCCCCACCCTCAGAAGAGTTATTCGCCGCTTCTGCTGCAATGATTCCTTCCTTTCTACCCGTTCCGAATAGATTTGAATGTTTAGACATCTTTTTTTCAATATCATAGCTAAGGATATTGGCAATACTTGAACCCGCACCCGGTAATGCCCCTACAAATGTGCCTACAAGTGAGGAACGGATTACGCTCACCCATGAAGTTGCTAAGTCTTTAATAACTTTACTTATTGGGTAATGAAGATTAATATTTTTATCCAACTTAAATTTATCAGCCGAACTCTTCGTAACCTCTGATAAAAGCTGAGAAAATGCAAAGATTCCAATTAAAATAGGTAAATAATTGAACCCGGAAAGCAGGTCAGTCAAACCAAATGTAAAACGTTGTGCTCCCCCAACTGGGTCCAATCCAAAGGTACCAATAAACACTCCTAGTAATCCCGCAATTAAGCCTTTGATTAGATTCCCATTACCAAGTGTTGCAATTGCACTTAATCCAAATACCATTAGACTAAAAAATTCCCATGGTCCAAATTTGATGGCCCATGAAGATAATAAAGGAGCTGCCAATACGAGAATAATTCCCCCAATTAATGAACCGGCAAAGGATGCCCATAGTCCAAGTGACAAGGCACGGCCAGGTTCCCCGTTCTTTACCATTGGATACCCATCAAAAGTGGTTGCCATAGCAGATGGTGTACCCGGTATCCCTAATAAACAAGCTGAAATTAATCCTCCAGAGGCACCTCCTAACCAAACTCCCATCATAAGGGAAATTCCCTGTAAAGGTTCGAGTGAAAAACTAAATGGGAGTGTTAAGGCAACCGCCATTGTTATCGTAAATCCAGGAATACATCCGAAGACGATTCCTGCAATTACCCCAACAACCATTAACAACAATGTATCCCATTGTAAGATAGCTTCAATACTTAATAATAAATTCTCCATGATGATTCCCCTCCTTCACTTTAGAAAAACAGCCCTTTTGGTAAGTAGACATGTAGTACACCTTGGAAAAACAATGTAATTCCTAAAGTAATAGCTAGTAGCCCACCTATAGCAACAAGGTGTTTTTTCCATGACTTTTTCTGTTGCACAATTAGTAGATAAACAGTCGCCATATACAAAAAGGAAGAAGTAATAAAACCAACAACGTCAATTAAAACTAAATAAACAGCAAAAAGGCCAAAAAGTACCCAAACAATCCACTCTTTCTTGCTCTTACCTTCTGTACTATCACTTTTTTGGGTCACTTTAGTAGGGACAAAAAATGATTTTATCAGCATGATCACAGAGAGGAAGGCAATAATCCCTAGAATGAGCCTTGGAAAGAACGTAGCTGGTAATCCTGATAGCTCTTTTGATTCAATTAAGGTTGATTGATAGTAGAAAAGTCCACAAAATAGTAGTAATCCAATGCTTACTAGCCGATTGTTTGCCATGTTTGACACCCCTTAAGTCCTTAATCGATTATCCCTTGTCGCTTCAACATTTCTTCCATGAACGCAACATCATCCTGTAAGTACTTTGTATATTCCTCTGTATCCTTAAAGTTCACATCTATGCCCATATCTTCCATTTCTTTTATGTAGTCGGGATTCTCTGAAACTTTCTTTAGAGCATCGTTCATGATCTTCACAATTTCTTTCGGAGTACCTTTCGGAAAGAAATAACCACGATTAGTAGCATTCACGAAGTCAATTCCCTGTTCCTTTAATGTTGGAACATCTGGTAATGCAGGGTTTCTTTCCTCGGATGCAATTGCAAGCATTTTTAACTGATTTGCTTTTATGTACTCTTTTGCAGCAGGAATCGTTGTTGATCCTAAATGTAAATGATTACCTAAAAGGGCTTGAGTACGTTCAGCTGTACCTTCATAGCTAACGATGTTAAACTTCACATCTGCCCGATCCTGAATTCCTAACGGAACGATATGTGTAGTTGATCCAACTGTTGCACCAAAGCTAATTGATTCTGGATCTTCTTTTAGAGCGTTTATTACGTCTTCCATGCTGTTCCACTCATTGTCAATATGAGTTGCAATTAACTGATTTGCTGTTGTAATTAATGAAACTGGTTCAAATTCAAAGTATGAAAAATCAGATTTGCCCATTAGGTGAGAAACGGCTATTGAATCATGACCTGCTATTAATGTGTATCCATCAGGATCAGCTTGCATCCCTTCTTGTGCACCAATGGTACCACCAGCTCCACCAATATTTGTAACGATGAACTTTTGCCCTAATTCCTTTTCTAAATACTTGTGTGTAATACGGGCTATTACATCCGAATCGCCACCTGCAGCCCAAGGAACGATTACATTGATCGGTTTTGTTGGATAATCAATTGCAGTGTCCCCCGATCCCTCAGAACCTCCCGAACTTGACGAGCCACAACCTGCAAGTAATAGAGCAACAATCGACATAAATACAATAATTGCAAAAGCTTTACTTCTAAACATGTTTTTCATTTCTATTCCCCCTTTTGAAATAAAAACATACAAACGTAACCTTTATACACACTATGGTTTCGTTTGTATATTAAATTATTATATATTCTTACCTTTTGTATGTCTAGGAATATTCCGAATAATTTTTATATACTGTTTCTTTAAACGCAGGAAATTCGATTAATCTTTGTAATTCCTGAAAATACGTCAATATTTTTATTCAGGCAATATTACTTAATTTAATTGATTCTCATATTACTTCTAAGGTAAGATTGTTTTACTACAAATTTCGGTAAAAGTGGTGACCTAAATGAAACTCGATGAAACGGACAAAAGGATTCTCGAGCTTTTGACGATAAATGGAAGAATGTCCTATGTGGATATTGGAAAAGAACTTGGGCTATCAAGGGTATCGATTCGCGAGCGCGTGAATCAACTGATTGAAAAAGGCATAATTGAGAAGTTCTCAGTTGTGATTAATTCTGAAAAAGTCGGAAAAGGGGTGTCAGCCTTTTTCGAGGTCGATTGTGAGCCAGCCTCACTTGTGAGGGTTGCAGAAACTCTTGTTAACAATCCTAGTGTTGCGAGTTGCTACCAAATGACAGGGCCTAGTACCCTGCATATGCACGTTCTTGTGGAGGATTTTGCGAAGCTTGAAAAATTTATTAACGAAGAACTCTATAGTTTGGATGGGATTACGAGGGTGGAAAGTCACATCTTATTGAGACGATTTAAGAGTCGGACAGGTCTAAAATTATAATGGTTCCCGGGTTCTTTTCAGAACATCTACAGCTGCTAACATTTGAACGATGAAAAATTTCCCCATTTATAGAAATATAGAATAGCCCTTTGGGTCATTGGTGCTATATAATTAGGAGGGGTTTGCAAACGTTTAATTCAAAGTATGCAAACTAAAAACATAAATTAGGGGGGCTTTACATGTTTAAAAAGAAGTTTGCTCTGGGACTTGTGTCTCTATTAACTGCAAGTACTTTACTTGCTGCATGTGGTACGGATACGAAAGAAACGAGCGGAGAAAAAGTTGAAAAGTCTGATTTGAAGGTTGGTATGGTTACTGACGCAGGTACTATTGATGATAAATCATTCAATCAAGGTACTTGGGAAGGAATTCTAGCAGCGAAAGAAGAGCTTGGTATTCAAGAAAAATATCTAAAGCCAGCTGGAGAAATTGAGGCTGAGTATTTAAAAGAGATTGGTAATCTTTATGATGCCGATTTCAAGTTCATAGTTACACCTGGCTTTAAATTCGAAACGGCAATCTATCAAGCGCAATCAAAATATGAAGATGCAAAATTTGTGATTCTAGATGGTAATCCACATAACGGTGACTTTGTTCCAGATGTAGCGGATAACACTGTTTCTATTTTCTTTGCTGAACATGAATCCGGTTTCTTGGCTGGTGTTGCTACAGCATTAGAATTAAAAGAAGGTGAAGCTGGTTTTATTGGCGGTATGGAAATTCCAGCTGTTCAAAAGTTTAACTGGGGATTCCAACAAGGTCTTAAGTATGCGAATGAAAATTTAGGCACTAACCTTGTTATTAATAAAGAAAATGTTCTCTATCAAGGTTCATTTAATGATGTTGCTGCAGGCGGACAAATTGCTGCTCAAATGTATGATAAAGGCGTTAATGTAATCTTTGCTGCCGCTGGTGGTGTTGGTGTTGGAGCAATCAACGAAGCAAAGACACGAGCTTCAAATGGTGATGATGTTTGGGTCGTTGGTGTTGATGTTGATCAATATGCCGATGGTGAATATGCGGATGGTAAGTCTGTCGTTCTAACATCTGCTATAAAGAAATTAGCCCATGCTACACAAGAGCTTATTAAACAAGAATTGGATGGAAAATTCCCAGGCGGAGAAACACTTACGTATAGTGTTGAAAATGATGGTGTTGGTATTCCTGAAGAAAACCCTAACTTAAGTGAGGACACAATTACTAAGGTTAAAGAGGTTTATGAGAAAATTAAATCAGGCGATATCGTCGTTTCTTCTGAACAAGGTGATCTAATTAAGTAAGTAGTTTCATAGAGGAAAAGAAAAGATTTCATGGGGATGCGAGTTTTTATTCGCATCTCTTTTTCATTTTTTCAATAAATAGAAGTTTGCGTCCTTCATAACATACCTCCTCTTATTTGTACCTCTACTACATTCACCAAAATCTATACGTTTCCCCACTCTTTTTTATTTCTGATAATATTTTACGAATTAGAAAAAGATATTATCAAGAAAGGAGGGATAGCAAATGTCTGTAATTAAATGGTTTGCAGGATTGTGTGTGGCGATGTCGCTTCTTGTGGTTGGTTCACTTGGTGTATTTGCCGAAACACAGCCTTTGGAGCCAATTCAAAAAATTGAGGTCGGGTTGAACGATGATTACTTTAACCCGAAAGCCATCACGATTCCTAAAAAAAAACCAATTGTGTTGGTTTTAAAAAACAACGGCGTTAAAGAACACACCTTCACAGTAGAAAAGCTTGGAATTGACTATGAGCTCAAACCAAAACAAATCAAAATTGTAACTGTGGAACCGAAAAAGCCTGGTACATATGAACTGATATGTCGATACCATGCCAAAGAAGGAATGGTCGGACAGGTAATCGTAAAATAATGAGGCTGGGACATAACTAGCTTCGAATAGTGATAAAGGAGAATTTGAGTGAACTCAAGTTCTCCTTTATCTATTTTT
>NZ_JBPFDQ010000013.1:0-80373 GCF_059415045.1 Ferdinandcohnia sp. SAFN-114
AGATTTTTTTTGTCTTCTGGTACGACTCTATAAGTTTCGTTTGCACACACGCAGAGCGTGTGGTTTAAAAAGACTAATTAAAAAAAGTGTCCTCAAGGACACTTTTAACAAATAATAATTCTCTCTTTATACATATCTCCAAATATACACTCCAACCGCAATTAATGAGAGCAGTATCACGATAGTATAGATAAGGGTTAAGTTGATGCTGTTTCGCTTTGTTTTTTCTCGGTAGTTTGCGTCCCCTTTTCCTGCTATTAACATGGTTCCAATTAATGCTGCGATTCCAAGGATAATGACGATAGTAAACGCCGTATTCACTTTACTGTTTCACCTCGATTATAAAGATGTCTCATTTTCGATCATTGCGTTTTTCGGGAGCTTTTCGCTTGTTTCTTGAACGATGATCACAGCTGCAATCACCATAATAATCCCAACATATTGCCACATTTGCAAAGTTTCTTGAAAGATAAAGAATCCTATAATGGCTGCAACAACTGGTTCTATCGTTGCAATTATGGATGCCCGGCTTGACTCAATATACTGTAAGCCTTTTGTATATAGGATAAACGCCATCATCGATGATAGAAATCCTAATCCAATGATGTAATTCCAAGCTTTTAGATCCGTAAACAGATTCGCTACCGTCCATATACCGCTGAACGGTGTTACTGCAACAGCAGCAAAAATAAACGTATACACCGTGACAGTAAGTGAATCATATTTTTCAAGGGCAAACTTGCCAAAGATACTATAAAGCGCGTAAAAGAAACCGGATCCGATTCCCACCACTAGACCGAAGGGAGAGATGGTACCTGAAAAGTTTGGAAAGACCCCCACAACAAAGGCACAGCCGACAATAGTTACCACAAGGGCCAAGATCTTTCGAATGGTGAGTTTCTCTTTAAATAAAATTCTAGCAAATATCGTGACAAATGCTGGTGCTGTATATAGGAGAATCGCAGCAACAGAAATCGATGTTTCCTCAATCGCTACAAACATGCACCAGTTAAAAAAGACAATACTTATTATTCCTGTACCGATAAAATATTTACTGTCAGATAACTGAATCTTGAAGGCTATCGGATTTCTAAATAAAGCATATGTAATGAGAAAAATGGAAGCTGCGATTGCTCTCACAGTGACAACCTGTAGTGGCGTAAAGCCAATTGCGTACAGATTGCTTACAAATAAACCAATAATGCCCCATAAAGCCGCACCTGCTGCAATTGAAAGCCCCGCTGTCTTTTTGTTCATTAGCGTTTCCCCCGATGGACGTATTGCCCACATATTACCAGATTTTCTGATTATTGAAAAGAATCTACACCTTTAATCATAGCAAATATCTAAAGAAAAGGAACTCTAGAAATAGTCAATGCTTAGAATAAAAATAATCCTTATTTTCCCCTTTGTGGTTTTGCTTCAAACATAGCCATATCGGCATCTTGCACAAGGACATGTGCTGTAATGCCCTGCTGCACTCATCCCGATGTAATGGATGCCGGCAAATGGTGCAGGCTCTTTTAGCTTACCTTGAGTTAAAAAAAACATATATCATGCACCATTTCAAAAGATTTGGGGCGATGCAGTCACCACCTTAATCTTAGGATGGTTTTATAGAGAAAATACATTCTACAAAACACCATGAAATCTCCAACCAAAAACCAAAAAAGGCTCTTAAATCCCACTCCCATGCAATTTCATTGCATAAAATACTTGTACGCCAATTTTGCAAAGGAGAGATTACGTGGGAGACAAAAGTACATCAAATTCTTCGAATGACCATTCTCATTGTTTTGAACCATTCATTAGCCCTAACCCCATAACTTCATTTAATCCGATTCAACGCTTTCCTCAGATAGATAAAACAGCTTTTGTGAGTCAATTTTCCAGTGTCATAGGTGATGTTTCTATTCGAAACAATGTTTATGTAGCACCTAATGTCAGTATACGTGCGGATGAGGGAACTCCGTTTTATATAGGTAGTCATACAAATATTCAGGATGGAGTCATTTTACACGGCTTATTAAATAGAAAGATTTCGGTTGGAAGTAAAAGGTATTCTATCTTCATTGGTAATGAGGTGTCCATTGCTCATGGGGCTCTTGTCCATGGTCCTTGTTTTATTGGAGACAAAGTATTTGTTGGTTTTAATGCCATTGTTTATAATGCAATTGTTGGAAGAGGCTCATTTATTTCATATAATGCAGTAATAACAAACGGTGTTCGAATACCACCTAATAGGTTCGTCCCACCAGGTGCGAATATTGATTCTCAAGTTAAAGCGAACCAACTTTCACCGGTGCCAGAAGATAGTAAGGAATTTGCACGTGAAGTCCAACGGGTCAATCAGGAATTCCCCGCATCTTATCATTTATTATTTGGAAAAAACCGTTGCTCCTGTGGAATGGCATATGACTAGCTATATATTAACCCTGACATAACTAGCTTCAGATAGTGAGAAAGGTGAATTTGAGGATGTTCAAATTCACCTTTCTCTTTTATTCGTGTAAAATCTTCTATTACCTTAGTTGTTGGAAGTGCAATTTTTTATGGTAACTTATTTTATCAGATCTATTCCTTCGTTTTATTTCCGATATGGCTTTTGTCCTAATCTATTCAATTTTAGCCATTCTTCACCTTTGTAGCACTGCCTCTGACAATGAGCTTTGTGTGAATGGTTATTTTTTTACAGACTTCACGCTTGGTTGCAATTTGCTCAAGCAGTAAGTCGACCGCGGATTCGCCCATAATTTCCGTGTACAATTTTACGGTTGTAAGCGGTGGCATCATGTATTGTGCAGACGACACATCGTTAAAGCCGACGATGCTTAGGTCCTCCGGTATTTTAACATCTAGTTCATAAGCTGCCTTGTAGCAACCGACTGCAATGGAATCATTAGCCACAAACACCGCGGTTGGTTTTTCGTTCTGACTGAGCATTTCCTTAAGGATTTGATAGCCATCCTTTGGATTATAGCCGCCAATTTTGACGAAATCTTCATTAAAAATTCCTTTTTCCTTTAGATAGCATTCAAAGACATCCTGTCGTAAGTCCTTGAACCGATTCCCATACATATCTGTTTCAACGCCACCGATAAATCCTATTTTTTTGTGTCCTAGTTCAACCAGATAATTAAGCGCCGTTTTCGTCGCAGAGGTAAAATCGATGACTACCGCATCAAAACTATCCTTATCTGGATTTGAATCCACAAACACCGATGGCTTATCAAAACTTTTAATCAACTCAATATCTGCTTTTTTAAAGGTTCCAAGGCAGATAATCCCGTCCAATTTTGAAATACTTCTCTTTGTATCGTCCTTTGTAATTCTGAAAAATTCCATTCCCATGCTTTCAAGCTTCTTTTCTAATGCAACCCGAATCGAAAGGTAATAGGTGTCGACCAATTCCTCTTCAAGTGAATAGGAATAGTAAAGCCCCACTACCCCTTTCTTTTTCGTTTTTTTCTTTTTCGGGGTAACGACATAATTTAGTTCCTCTGCCGCTTCGAAAATTCGCTTTCTAGTCTCTGGTGCAACGTTTAACGTTTCATCATAGTTTAACACCCGAGAGACCGTTGCCATGGAAACCTGCGCTAAATCTGCTATATCTTTAATTGTCGCCATATATCATACCCACTTTGTCTTAATACTTCTATTGTAATACATAAAATTCCAATTTCACACTGCTTCTTTGTAGCTTTTTTTTTTTATGAATTTCAGCTTTGTTTCGGAAATGATGATCGCTACAAGGATAATGATGGCTCCGATGATCATTCTTGTGGTTAACACTTCACTTAGAATGATAACGGAGAATACCATGCCCCAGAATGCTTCTGTTGATAAAATGATGGCCGCATTTGTTTCGGTTGTGAATTTCTGTGCGACTGTTTGCAATAAAAACGCGATTGTTGTGGAGAATATCCCTAAGTACAGAACCGCGGATACTCCTTCAAAACTTGCCGCAAAATTCATTTCACCTTTGAAAAGAACGACGATGAAGCCCAAAATCGTAGCAGCCGCCATCTGAATAACCGTTAATAGCACTGGATCTTCATCCTTCACAAACTGTGCGGTATAGAAAATATGGAATGCGAATGCAACCGCACATAATAGAGTTAAGAAGTCTCCAAAGTTGATGCCTCCTGAGAGCTGAAGTGATAACACCCCTATACCTGTTATCGCAAGCACTGCGCCTAAGAGCTCAAACTTATCCATTTTTCGTTTAAAGATAAAGAATGCAATAATCGGAACAATGACCACATTTACCGCCGTCAAAAAGGCATTTTTCGATGGTGTGGTATAGACTAACCCGACTGTTTGTAGAGCAAATGCTAAATATAGAAAGATTCCAATAATCGAACCCTTGATTAACGTACTCTTTTTGATATGTTTTAGTTTCTTAAAAAAGACAAGACTCAACAAAGTCACACCAATTAGGAAACGGATGGCTAGAATTTGATAAGGTGTATAATGTTCCAGCGACACCGCGCTCGCCACAAACCCGCTTCCCCAAATGATGGCTACGATCGTAAGACCTATTTCCCCAAAATATTTCCGCATGTAAACCTCCACCTACTGGGACTCAAGGGACAGGTCCCTCGTCCCATTTTTTTAGATTCGTGGGACAGGGGACCTGTCCCCGTGTCCCATTAATTGAAGAAAGACGCTTGATGTCCATGTGAAGGAGGTATCGACGAGCCCTGTTCCGTTATGAGGGTCGAAGTTTTCTGCCATTCCGCCGACAAGTGTTAAATTTAAGTATTTCTCTCTGATTCTTTCTCCAATTTCACTGTAGCCAAAACTTATTAATGAATCAATAAAAAGATAGGTGACTGGTGCCCAAATTGGTCCGAGCCAGTAGCCATTTTCCTTATAAAATGGGCTTGATGGCATTTCTGTTGCAAATCCATATTTCGTTTCAAAGTTCTCCGTAAGGTCATCCACAAGTTGATCCATTACCTTTTTATCAAGACGATAGCCGATTAATACAGGCAAACGGAGAATCAAGCTTGAGCGAATGTCGATCCTTTCAGCATCTTTACCAACGCGGCCAAAGAATCCATTTTCGTCGTACAATCTTTCCATTAATAAAGCAAACATTGAATCTGCTCTTTCTGTAAATTGCTTTGCTTCTTCCTGCTCTCCAAGCATGCCTGCAAATTTCGTTAAAATATCATATGTTCTGATTAAAAAGCTAGCAAGGTCTGGTGCTTCAACCGGCATACCGCGATGGAATAATGACGCATTATCCCAGCCGGAATCATTGCCGTGCTTATAATGTGGAAGTCGACCTTCATATGTTCGATATAGGTCAAAATACTTCATAACTTTTTTTGTAGATTCATAAACCTCTCTTAAGCGGTTTTCATCTTTAAAATAATCATTTTCTTCCATGAGTTTTTCATAAACATATGCAAAGATTGGTGGCTTAATACAGTTATAGGATACAAATTTATCATTCACAAAATCAGGGTATGCCCCAGATTCATCCTGTGTATCGATAAAGATTTTTAGTTGGGCATACGCTAGTTCAGGATACTTAGCCCCTAGATTTAACGCATTGAAACAATTGTCCCAGGACCAGATATTGTACATCCACAGCTTTGACATGTACATGGCGTAATCTTTTAAAAGGCCATCTGGGTGAACGACACTTGACCAAGTGATATATGCCGCACGGTCAATCGAAGCTTGGTAGACTTCATTTTTCTCCGTGATATTTCCGAGCCACTCTTGATAGAGTTTCTCGACCTTTTCTTTACCCGCTTCAAAGCTGGTATACTCTTTTGGCTTGAATACGGTACGGTAGCTCTCAATCACAAAATGGCCATTACGCATGCGAATGTCGATAAAATCATTTCCGATAACATTCCATGGTGCTTCAACTGACATTTCTCCAGTGAGCTTGCTGATCATCAGCTTTAGTTCCTTCGGATAGATATGGTATTCATACATGCCATCCTCATATTCATGCAAGGTATCGTATTTCACTTTGCTTGCCTGCAATCGTACTTCTACTCCACTAACTTTCATATGGAGCTCATCCTCTTCAGGAATGATGATTTCCGCATATTTCTCCAAGTCATCTATTAGATGAAAACGCAAGGACGTTTCTGTTGCGAGAATCTCAAATTCTTTTTCAACACCATCCTGCAAAAGATCGAATTTAAAAAGTTTTGAAGGGGCGTCATCCCCACCATGAACATCGCGTATATAAATTTCTTTAGAATCCTTTTCCTGTGACACGCAAAAATAAGAACCAAATCTAGAAAAAGGAATTTCTCTAATATCTAAATTCATCTATCATTCTCCTTTATGGAAGAAGCAGGGTTTCCCCTGCTCTCTTAACGTGCTGTGAAAAATTTACTTTCTTCTACTAGGCTATCCTTTTCAATCTTTCTTATTTCAAATTGAAGGCGGAAGTCCTCAATCACTGTTCGATATCGAGGTAGCTGCTCTTCACCACAGCTATTGCTTCCAACACCACTTTGCTTATAATCAATGGTCAACACATTGAATGGTGACTTCTTGATATTCCCGCGGTGTTTCGCCTCTTCAAGTGCACTAGTTTCATAATCATGAATCGTAAAGTCATACTCTTCTTTAAAATTAATCAGGTACTTGTGGTCACCTTTTGCCAGAGCTAGGAAAGAGGTATCACATCTTGATCCATTCTCCTGTGGATACACATAATCAGTGTGCATATCTTCTACAGTCTTGTTGTAAAGGCCAATTGGTTGGCTACGTTTCGTATCTTGATAGGATTCAGAATCCCCACGGCCATACCAAGTAACCTCGCTGTAATCTTGGTTAAGATGCATGGTTACACCGATTCGTGGCAGCATTTCTGGAATTTCTATGCCGCGTAAAACTTTTTCACCTTTTAAGTCAACATTTAGCACACCATTTTTCGTAATACGGTAATTGTATGTTAAATGGAAGCCCCATGCTTGGTTTACAGTTGATACGTACTTCGTGATGACGACGTCCACATGGTCTTCAGACACCTCATAAGTGACTTCGCCGAGCTGTTCTTTTGTGTTTTTAAGGAAGTACTTGTTAATCCAGTCATCCTTTTTATACATATCATTGTCAATAATCGCTCTCCAAAGCGTTACTTTAGGGCCTTTATTGATAATCTCTTCCCCTTCAGATTCAAAGGATTCAAGTGTGCCATACACATTTGAGAAAACAGCCTTGAACATATCATTTTCGATTTTAAGCTGAGCTGCTTCGTCTTCAATGGCAAAATCAGACCCGATTGAAGCGACAGTTATTACACCTTTTTCAAGTTTCGTAGATTCTAGTAAAAAACTTTCCTTTGTAATCTCGTGTCCTTTTTCTGCATAGAGCGTATCTTCCGCCTCTCGATAGCTTAGGTAGATACGAACATCGTCATATTGAGCAGCTTTTGCAACATCGATTGGCAACGTAATTTCTACTTCTTCATGAGCCTGGATACTCGGTAGCTTGATTTCTTTTTCCTCGATAAGTGTGCCGAAGGATTTCACTTCAACATGAAGTACGATTCCACTAATGTTTTTAAAATCGTATAGATTCTTCACACGGATTTTGCCTTCTGTTAAGTTAACTTCCTCCGTCACGATTGGCTCGATGACCTTTTTATATTCAATTAGTCCTGGTGATGGCGTTCTGTCTGGGTAGACAAGTCCGTCAATACAGAAGTTTCCGTTTGTCGGGAAGTCACCGTAATCGCCGCCATATAAATAGTAAGTTTCACCATTTTCATTCGTCGTTTCGATTCCATGGTCACACCATTCCCAAATAAATCCACCTTGTAATCGAGGATACTTTCGCATTAACTGTTGGTACTCTGTTAATCCACCAGGGCCATTCCCCATTGCATGTCCATACTCACATAATATATGAGGCTTCTTACCTTCTGCATTTTTACCGATTTCTTCGAGTGGTTTTAAGCGAGTATACATAGTTGTGTAAACATCACTATAAGCTGCAACTCTGTCACCCTCATAATGGACGAGTCTAGTAGGATCGATTGCCTTGATTGCGTTGTACATCGCCGTGAAGTTGCGTCCAGCCCCTGACTCATTTCCTAATGACCACATCACAATACTTGGGTGGTTGCGGTCTCTTTTTACCATGCGAACTGCACGGTCTACATATTGTTTTTGCCATAATTCATTATCGGAAATCCAGTTGTAATTACCCGTGTTTTCGAAGCCATGGCACTCAAGGTCCGCTTCATCTATTACGTATAATCCGTACTCATCACATAAATCATAAAATACATCATTATTTGGATAGTGCGCTGAACGAACAGCATTAATATTATACTGCTTCATCATTTTAATATCCTGAAGCATATCCTCATAACTTACCGTTCTACCTGTCTTCGGATGTGAATCATGACGGTTCACTCCGTTAAAGAAAATGCGCTTTCCATTGACACGAATTTCATTGTCGATGACCTCAATTGAACGGAAACCAATGCGAAGCGGCACAATTTCCTTATGACCGTTCGGTAAACAATATTCAAAAACGAGATGATAAAGATTAGGCTCCTCTGCATTCCATAAATGCGGCTTTTCTATCAATCTACTAATCTCGAATTTTCCATCAGCCACTTCAATGTCAAACTGATCCACTTTCTCATTTTGGTGATAAAGAGTCGCAAATAAACCTTTTACATTGCTTGTTAAAAATTCTCCACCGATTTTCAAGGTGAAATTTTCATAGTTTTCATCAGGCAGTGTTTCCACAATAACATCCTGAAGCGTATTTTTGTTAATTTTAAAAAGCTCTACACTTCTAAAAATTCCTGACAGCCACCACATGTCCTGGTCTTCTAAATATGTGCCGTCAGAGAACTGATAGACTCTTACCGTTAAGCGGTTGGTTCCTTGTTTCACATACTCCGTAATGTCAAATTCAGACGGTACTCTGGAAACCTTGCTGTAACCGACATGCTGTCCGTTCACATATAAGTCAAATGCAGAGTCAACCCCATTGAATTTTAAAATAAGTGCTTCGTCGTCTGCTAAATCTGAAACCATTAACTCCCTAAAATAGATCCCAGTAGGGTTTTCCTGTGGTACAAATGGTGGGTTGATAGCAAATGGGTATAAAACATCTGTATAATGCATGTTTCCGTAACCCTTGATTTGCCAACTGGATGGTACTTCAATATCATCTAAACCTTCGATAGCAAAGTACTCTGCCTCGAACCCCTTTGGTGAAAGTTCCGGCGAATCAACAAATAAAAACTTCCACACGCCATCAAGTAATGTATAGCCAATACTATTTTCTTTGTTGAATGTTTTTGCGTTCTCTTTCGTTTCATATCTATAAAAATCCGTATGTGCAGGGAGTCTGTTAATCCCCGTCAGATGGATATTCTCCCATCTTTTCATCTCTCGTCGCATTTTATCTTCCTCCGCATAAATCTATGTTGATCTTACTTAATTGATCCGCTGATTCCCTCGACAATATACTTTTGGGCAAATAGGAACACGAGAACTGGTGGAATAATCATGACTAACGTGATAGACATAATTGGTAGAATTTGAAGGTCATGAATTCCTTTAAATGCCGCAAGCCCTAGTGCTAAAGTATATTTTGATTGATCTTGAAGGTAAATTAATGGACCTAAGTAGTCATTCCATACTAATAAAATATTTAATACGGCGATTAGGATAAGTGGTGCTTTCATAATCGGTAAGAATATTTTAAAGAAAATCTGGAATTCGTTTGCACCATCAATTCTCGCTGCATTTTCAAGATCCTTCGGTATGTTCATTAAGAATTGTCTTAATAAAAAGATGTAATACGCTGATCCAAAAAACGCTGGGACAATTAATGGTTTTAAGGTGTTAATCCACCCAAATAAATTGAATTCCATGTATAACGGAATCATCGTTACATCCCATGGAATCATCATCGTCGCTAGTAATAAGATGAAAAGTCCATTCTTATATTTGAAGTCGTATCTTGCAAATCCGTAGGCTACTAGAGAGCAAGAAATTAATTGACCTAGCGTAGTCATTACAGTGACGATAACTGAGTTTTTTAAATAGGTTCCAAACGGTTGACTGTTCCATGCATCAATAAAGTTTCCCCACTGTGGCATTTCCGGGAAAATCTTTGGAGGGAAGCTAAACACTTCTGCCTCTGTTTTTAACGCAGAAAGGATAACCCACACAAATGGTAATAAGAAGTAAAGTGAAAATAACGCAAGAAGGCTGTACATTATGATTTTATATTTCTTTGACATCTTCATTTTTTCTTCTTCCCTTCTTTTTTCACTTCATTTTCGTAAAATACCCATGTAGATGATGATTTAAAGATTAACATCGTTAAGATTAAGATGACGATGAACATAAACCATGCGTTTGCACTTGCATATCCTAGTTCATGGTGTTTGAAGGCGTTGTTATACACGTATAGTCCATAGAAATATGTTGATTTTAACGGACCTCCACCGGTTAAAAGTAAGACTAGGGCCAATTGTTGTAGTGCGGCGATTACCGATGTAATCACATTGAATAAAATAGTTGGTGTGATACTTGGGATCGTGATACTGAAAAACTGACGAAACGGACCCGCACCATCAATTGCTGCTGCTTCATATAACTCTGGCGGGATTCCTTTAATGTCTGTATAAAAAATAAGCATCATTGTTCCGACACCCCAGGCACTGGCAATGACGATTGTCAAGATAGCCCATTTCGGATCGACTAGCCATTTTGGCCCTTCAATGCCTATTAATGAAAGCAAGTAGTTTAAAATTCCATATTCAGAGTTGAAAATCCAGCCCCAAATAATTGAAATCGCAACTCCAGATACAACCGCAGGTAAATAGAAAATGGTGCGGAAAATTTTCATTCCTTTTAATGGTTGAGTAATGAGGAGTGCTAAGGTTAGGGCAATAACTAAGTTTAATGGCACAAAAATCGCGGCAAATTTAAATGTAATGACTAAAGATTTATAGAATTGTGGATCGTCCGTGAACATCGTTTTATAGTTGTCGATTCCCACAAAGCTTGGTGCACTTGTAATTGGCCAATCAAAAAAGCTCATGATTAATGAGAAAGCTAATGGACCAAGGGTGAACACCAAAAATCCAATTATCCAAGGTGAGATAAATAAATAGGGTACTTTCCTACTTACTAGCTGATAGCTATTCGCTTTCTTTGTTTTATTTGACATAAGATGACCCCTTATTCAGATTAGAAAATAGGGTAAAGCACTGTAAAAGCGCTTTACCACGTTAAGTTTTTTACTGAGCAGCGTCCTTTAATGCTTCTTCAGGATCTACCATTGTGCTTGGGTTAAAGATCGATTCGAATACATAATTTAGATTGTCAGAGACTTGGCTCCAGTCCTCCACGATGAACGAAGCAGGAGTGTATCCTTCACTCTTCTCAAGCATTGAATAGAACACACTCTTAATTTCGTCTTGCTCAAGCTTTTCGCTTTCAACTACAGATTTTAGAACCGGTAGTTCGAAATCGATTCTAGCTTTGTTAGCTTCTTCGCCAGTCCAGAACTTAATGAACTCAAACGCTTCGTCCTTGTGCTTAGAATTCTTAGAAATAGAAATCCCTGAAGAACTTAAGATACTAACACTTTGTCCATTATCAAACGTCGGTAATTCAACAACACCATAGTTAATTCCAGCCTCAGTTAATGGGTGAAGTCCCCATGCACCATAAACAAACATGGCCACTTTACCAGATTTCATTTCTGTAGCTCCAGATCCCTCAGTTGAGATAGCATAGCCTTCTTTCAACATATTTTGGAACATGACAAACACTTCAACTGATTCTTTTGAATCAAGATTTCCTTTTAAGTTACCTTCTTCATCAACATAAGCTGCGTTATTACCCCATAGGAACATTTCGAAATCATAAGGGTCAGGCTTTCCAGAGAAAGCAAATCCAGTTACCTTTGTTTCTTTGTTTGTTAGTTTCTTAGCTGTATCTTGAAGGTCTTTCCAAGTCCAGTCTGCTTTTGGATATTCAACACCTGCTTCGTCAAATAGTGCTTTGTTGTAATACACAACATGTGTTGTGTATCCAACTGGTAATCCTAGGATTTGGTCATCCGCTGAGTTATAGTTCCAAAGAGTTTCATAGAAATTGTCTTTGTATTCAGCGCCTTCTTTTTCAATGTAAGAATCAAGTGGCTCTAATGCATCCTTGTATTGTGGGTAGTTCCACATATACATAATATCCGGAGCATCCTTCGCACCCATTCCAGCTGTGATTTTTGTATCATACTCACTTCCGTAAGCCTCTAAAACAACTTCAATATTCTCGTGAGATTCATTGAATTTGTCGATCATATCTTGCTGTAAGCCCACATCATCCCCAACATCCCATGTAGCAAATCGAAGTTTCACCTTTCCATCTTCCGTCATGTCACCACTGCTTTCCCCAGAAGATGAGCTACAACCTGCTAAAAGCAATATTGTTGCAATGAATAAAAAGAAAATAGATTTGAATTTTACTAGTTTCATAATTGCCCTCCTTTTTATTTGACACCTTCATTATATTTTGAATTTTACTAAATGTAAACGGTTTTATTAACAATTTTACTAAAAATTATTTTTGGTTAAATATGTATTACTTATAGTGTTGGTAAGGTTTAACAGTTTTTTTTGTTAGTTTAGTAAACAGAGAGAAAAAGACATTTTCATTAGTAAAGTGCGCTTATCGGATTAGTTAGTTTTAGTAAAAATCGGGTCACAGGGACAGGTCCCTTGTCCCAGTTGAGGGGATGGATACGGAGGCCGACTCCTGTCTTAGATATGTGGACATGCTTCTGCTCCTAGGGCGTGGAGAATTGAGTTTTGCTGTATTATGAAGGACTTTTCATATGGGATTTTCGCTCCTAATGATCTTCATCGGGCTTATGAAGAACTTTTCGAACGAGTTTTTTGCTCCTAATGGTCTTCATCGGGCTTATGAAGGACTTTTCGAACGAGGTTTTCGCCCCTAATGGTCTTCATCGGGCTTATGAAGGACTTTTCAAACGAATTTTTCACTCCAAATGGTCTTCATCGAGCTTATGAAGAACTTTTCGAATGAGTTTTTCGACTCAAATGGTCTTCATGCTTACAAAACAATTAATCTCACCAATAGTAAAAAGCCGATTCCCCACATATGGGAAATCGGCTCATTTATTTTTTGGGCCCATAAAACAGGCACCTCTAAATCGGACTAATCGTAAATTCAAATTCCATGTCTTCGTTTGGATTTAGCAGGTATTCTGGGTAAACAGGCGCTCCCCAGCTGTCATCTCCTCCAACGCCCATTTGTTTGCCTGCAACCGTTACAACTGTGTAATGTACATTTGGTAGTTCATAATGATGGGCAGCATTTTCTAGTTCAAACGCCGTGTAAGGTGAGAAATTACATTCTACTGGACGGGAAGTAGATGCAATTTTAATTCCTTTTCCTTCACGGTTGGTTAGGTTTACCCAACGTACTCCCGTGCGATTGCCAGACTCTTGCGGTTTTACATATCCAGACAAGTTGTCTGCAACTGTATTTTTAAATACCCCGAGCCTTGCGCCAGTAGCGCGGTCTGAATAATTTTCTTCTGGCCCCATCGCGTACCACTCTAATTGGTCATAATCAGCAGAAACCTTAAATGAGAGTGCAAAGATTGGCATTTGCGGAAGGTTGTCAGCGCCACGATAGTTTGATTTTACACGAACACTTCCATCTGCAAATACAGTAAACGTATTTTTCACTTCAATTTCCGAATGGACCGAGAAATTATAGGTAAAAGTAACCTCGATACGGTCCTCTTTTTCCTCTACCTCCCAGCCAATCGATTTACGAGCTAGACTAGCTGCATACCAGCATCCTGATGTAAACCCTTGAGAATATCCTTTGTCATTGTCGGTTGTTGCTCTCCAGAATAGTGGAAGTAGTGGTGCCTCAATCATCTCTCTACCTCCATATTTCATCGAAATCAGACTACCCGCCTTGCGACAGAACATAATTGTAAAATCAGTACCATGTATACCAACATTCTGTGTTCCGTATGCCACTCGTAGATTCCCGCTAGGAACTTTTGCAATCTGTTTTTTCTCTTCAAACACAAATTGGCCAAAAGCAATCTCATAACCAGCATCTGCCCAAATCTCTTCTTCTTTCAGTTTAAAAGATGTATGGATGACATACTCGCCTGCTTCATCAAGTAATTCAGATGGCCAACTAAATTCAATTCGTCCCTCACTTTGTGCAGGAATCACCACTGTTTGTTTCTGATTACGATACAATTCCTTTCCATCTAAGAATAAAACGTATTCTAGTTCATATTTTGATGTATCTTCAAAAAGATTTTCATTTATAATCGTTACGCTTGTTTTATCCACAATAAGTTTTATATTTTGATAGAGATATTTTACTTCTTGCATCTTTGGTGATAGCTCGCGATTGGCATAGACAATGCCATTCGTACAGAATCCGTAATCGGTAGGACGGTCACCAAAATCTCCTCCAGTTGCAAGAAAATCCTGACCATAGCGGTCCTTTTTCACCAAGGATTGGTCAATATAATCCCAAATAAATCCACCTTGGTACATCTCATATTTATTTTCAAGAGCCGTGTATTTGTCCATGCCCCCGAGGGAATTACCCATCGCATGCATATACTCACAGCTTATATAAGGCTTTTCAGGATTGTCAGTTAAATATTCCTCAATATCTGCAGGCTTTGCGTACATCCGGCTTTCCATATCGCTTGTGTCATTGTAGTCACGATTATGGAACACACCCTCATAGTGGACAAGTCGACTTGGGTCAACAGATTTAAAGTAATGTGTAACATTTAAAATAACTTCTCCTGCATAGGACTCGTTCCCACATGACCAAATCAAGACGGACGGATGGTTTTTGTCTCTCTCTAGCATTGAAACGGCTCGATCTAAGACAATATCATTCCATTCTGGCTTGTTTCCAGGAATATTCCAAGATGGTTCAACCTGCCCCATCTTCTGCCAGGATCCATGTGTTTCCAAATTCATTTCATCAATCACATAGATTCCGTATTCATCACATAACTCATACCAATAGCTTTGATTTGGATAATGGGAGGTACGAACGGCATTGATATTGTGTTGTTTCATTGTTTTAATATCCCAAAGCATGTCTTCCTTAGTAATCGCACGGCCACTACGATGGTTAAATTCATGACGATTGACACCCTTGAACATAATTCTTTCGCCATTGAGTCGCATGATTTTATCCACAATCTCAAACTTACGGAATCCAACCTTTTGTGGAATAACCTCAATAAGCTCACCTGAAGCGTCATAGATTTGGAGATAAAGTTTATACAAATACGGGTTTTCCGCACTCCACAACTTTGGAGCCTCTACTTCCATCTCTACTGAACCCTTTTCATCCGTAAGTGCACTACTTGTTTTTACTACTCTGTTTCCTTCTTTATCACAAAGCTCAGCTACAATTTCGGAGCCAACTGGGAGATTTGGGAGAAGCTTAAAATCTACTTTTAGCTCTGCCTTTTTAAAAGATGAATCAAGTTCGGTATGAATGTGGATATCCTGTGCATGAATTTTAGGTACGGTATATAGATAGACATCCCTAAAAATACCAGAAAATCTCCAAAAGTCCTGATCCTCTAACCAACTTCCCGTACTACGTTGAAACACCTCAACAGCCAGTTTATTTTCACCTTCTTTTATAAAAGGAGTTAATTCAAACTCAGCTGGTGTGAAACTGTCTTCGCTATACCCAACAAATTCCCCATTCAACCAAACGTAGAAAGCGGATTCTACACCTTGAAAAGAAATATACACAGGTTTGTTTTCCATATTCTCTGGTACTTTAAAGTACTTCACATAGCTGCCAACAGGGTTAAAATCCCTTGGGATTTCTGGAGGGCGTATATCTCGATGTCCATCCCACGGATAAATTGTATTCACATATTGCGGCGTTCCATAACCTTGTAATTGAATGTGGCCTGGAACGGTAATATCTCCCCAGGCCGAGCACTCAAAGTCCGTTTCGAAAAAACGCTCGGGTCTTGAATCAGGGTTGATTGAATAATGGAATTTCCAATTTCCGTTCATGTCGTAACGCATCTTCATCGCAGATGCATTTTTCGCTTCCTCAATTGTTTCATAGTAAACATGGTCAGAATGAGCAGGTATTCGGTTCACTGCAAACACATTTACTTCCGTTAGCCAATCGATACTTGGAGTTTGGACTCGTTTTGTTTCTTGAATTTGAGTATTCGACATCATCATATTCTTCCTTTCTATTCATCTACCATATAGTGTTAGTTACTGGCTGTTTTCATAAGCTTTGTTTTTTTATCGTTGACTTCAGCTTCAGGTGGATGCTTTCCGCGGGCTTGAGCCTCCTCAACGAAATGTGGAGGCGGCTTGCACAGAAACGAGAAAATTGGCCGTCAACAACGCCACGTCCTGTGGCATTGTCGGCACTAGCACATCCTGTGCGTCGGAGACTCCGACAAAGAGGCGTATTTTGCCTCTGAAGGAGGAGTTGAAATTTCTCGAGTTTCTAGCCGCTGCAACTGGACAGGTCGCTGCCGCTTCTGCGGGGTCTCAAGTCTCACGCTTTTCCCGCTGGACATTGAATTTACTTCTTTGAAATAACCCACGCACGAAGAAAATGTGAATACATTTTCGAGGAGTCGCCACCCTACACTCCAATCAACTTGGTTTGCGATTTATTAACAAAAAGCAACAATCTTTTTGAATAGAGCCAAGTTATTTTACCGATCCCATCATTCCTGCTACGAAATGCTTTTGAAGTAGGAAAAAGATGAGTGCTGTTGGTAATGTTGCAATCACAATAGTTGTCATAATCATCCCGAAATCAGGTGCATGGCTCGAACCAAGATTCGAAATAAGTAATGGAATCGTATGGTTTTCAGGTGACTGTAGTACAACGAGTGGCCACAGATAATTGTTCCAACTTGCCATAAACGTAATGATAGCTGCTGCCGCATAGGTTGTTTTCATCGTAGGGACATAGATCCGGAAGAATACACCAAGCTCTGTTAAACCATCGATTCGTCCCGCTTCTAGGAGCGCTCTTGGAAACATCTTTGTATTCTGTCTGAAGAAAAAGATCAGAAATGCTGTTGTAATACTTGGCAACATAGCAGCAGTTAACGTATCAATCCCAATCCCAGGTGCATATTGAGAAATAGTCCCAAACATCCGGAAGAGCGGAATCATCAGTGCAGCAAACGGAATCATCATCGAAAGAAGCAAGATATTAAAGACTACATCCTTTGCCTTACTCCGGTAGATTTCAAAGCCATATCCTGCTAGAGATGCAATGATCAGGGATAATATGGTCGTTGCAATCGAGATGATGGCCGAGTTCATTAAAGCTGGAACAAGGTTGACCGAATTTAATAGGTTCTGGAAGTTTTCCAGCAAATGTGTTCCAGGCAATAACCTCCCATTTGTTACATCAACAGATTTATTTGTCGCACTAACAATCATCCATAGAAACGGAAAAATAGAGATGACTGTAAAAATCGATAGAATAATATAAACGAAAGACTGTTTTATTTTATGCATTTTTATCACCTGCTACTTTGAACTGAATGATCGAGAAGAAAATGATCATAATCACGATTGCATATGACACAGTCGCAGCATAACCAAAATCAGGAGTATATTTAAATGAGAGATCATAAATATACTGAGAGATTGTTAATGTTGCATTACCAGGTCCACCCTTTGTTATGTTCATTACTTCATCAAATAACTGAAGCGTACCGATGGTTGATGTGATGGATGTAAATAAAATAATCGGCTTTAGCATTGGAATTGTAATTTTAAAGAATTGTTGAAATGCATTTGCACCATCAATCTTTGCTGCTTCATATATTGAGTTATCCACATTTTGCAGAGCAGACAGATAAAAAATCATATTATAGCCTGTCCAGCGCCATGTGATTGCGATAATAATCGTTACCTTTGCCCAAAAAGGATCTGTGAGCCATTGAATCGGTTCTGCGATCAGCGATAGATTGATCAGCATTTTGTTTATGATGCCATCTGTACTAAATAAATATTTGAATACGACCGAATACGCTACAAGTGACGTAATACAAGGTAAAAAGATGGCCGTACGAAAGAATCCTTTTAGCTTCAGATTTTTATTATTTAACATCACCGATAAAAACAATGCCAGAATGATCATGACAGGTACTTGGATGATCAGGTAGATTACTGTATTTTTCACAGCCGTTATAAACGTCGGGTCCGTAAATAGCCGCTTGTAATTTTCGAAACCTACAAACTGTAGATTTGTGCCAGCACCCGATTGAAAAGAAAGAATAAGTGCTTGGACCATTGGATAGAAGTAAAATATACAGATCATAGCCGTTGCTATTGAGATAAACGACCAGCCTATTAATCCATTTTTAAACCGGAGTTTGTTGTTATATTTTCTTGGTTTCGTCTCTATGTTCTGCTTCGTAGTTGCTTGTATCACTTCTCTCAACTCCCTACTTATCGAATCAAATGCGCTTGGCGTATTTGCGCCCGATTTTTTTCGAGTTAGCTCGAAAAATTTCCTTTGAAAAATCGTGGCATCCGCCGAAGGCTCTAACTTTATTCAGTTGGGGTTTGAGCCCCTACTGAATAAAGTTATAAGAATAGCCTCGGAAGAGCCCACTTCCGTACTGCAGGTGAGTTCCGAGGACTATTAAATTCGAATCTATTATTTGATTTGTGTTTCTGCTTGTTGTTGTGCATCTTTTAGTACTGTGTCTAAGTCTTGTCCATTCAGATAATTTTGCATGGACACAATTAAAATACTTTCAATCGCATATGTGTGCATCCCATAGTTAACTTGCGGAATTTCTTCAGCCCATTTCGAAAAATCGGAGACAATAGATTGACCACCAAAGAATTCATCTGTTCTCTGATAGGCTTCTCCTTCTGTAGCCGGGATATAAGTACCGATTACCCCGATTTCAGTTACTAATTTTTGATACAAATCTACATTCGAGCCAAATGTCTTTGTAAGGAAATCAACTGCGTTCTCTTTACCTGGAACATTTAGAACATACCACGATGCACCACCTAGGTTAGATGCATTTACAGATTCAATGCCTGGAAGAGTTGGATGAGGTACTACAGCCCACTTACCAGATTGAGAGCTTTCGGCTTTGATGGAAGGAGTAATCCAGTTTCCAGTCGTTACTGTCGCAACTTCTCCACCGTTAAATGTAGCCAAGAATTGATTCCAGTCTGAGTGAAAATTCATTAGGTCGTTCTCAACAAGTTCTTTATAAATCTCAAATGACTTTTTAAGAGCCTTATTATCAGCTATATGTGGCGTAGTCCCATCTTCCTTGACGTACCACTCACCTGCTGACTGAATCATGGTATGAATAATTCCTAACTCATTTGGGTCAAGCGTAAGTAATCTCTTCCCTGTTGCTTCTTTTACTTTCTTACCAATTTCAATGTATTCTTTCCAATCGATGTTTTGTAAGTCTTCAACCGTATAACCCGCTTCTGCTAAGTAATCTGTTCTCACGTATAATCCAGTTACTCCTGAGTCAAATGGAAGACCGTAGTTTTCGTCATTTACACTCGTTGCTTCAACTTTATATGGAACAAAATCTTCTGTTTTATAAGCTCCAGTGAGTGGATGGAACATGTCAGGATACGCTTGTAAAAAACTTTGTGCACGATAATCCTCAATTAATACGATATTTGGCAATCCTTTCGTTGTCCCAGAACTTAAGCTCGTATTCAGCTTTTGCACAATGTCATCCTGTGCATTTTCAATAATCTTGATGTTAACGTCTGGATTTTCAGCTGAATACACTTCTTTTGCTAATTCAATGGCTTTAATGTTAAAGTTTGGATCCCATGCCCAAACAGTAACCTCATTTGTATCTGAGTTTCCCTCTGGTTCAGTACTATTCGAAGACCCCGAAGAACACGCAGCCAACAAAAGCATGCTAACCATTAATAGTGCAATTACTTTCTTCATGTTTGAATCCCCCTTAAGAATGTCAGTTAATGTAAGCGTTGTCCTCCTTACATTTTCAATGTTATCATCACGTAGCGCGTAAGAGTTAGGACGATATTTTTGTAAATTTGTGATATTTTTGTATGTTGGTTACGCTTCCATTTACTAACTTGTATTATCTTTAGGTTTTGTGAATTTTTTTAGCTTTTTTGTATTGGAAGTGTGATACGAACCTTTGTCCCTTCTCCGAGATTACTTGAGATCGTCACACCATAGTCTTCTCCATATAATAGCTGGATGCGTTCGTTAACATTCCGAACACCGATCCCACTGAACATATGTTGTTTGCGCTTCGTATCCGGAAGTATATGATTGGTAGACACTTCCATTCCGTCACCATTATCTAAGACCTCACAAATAAGGGTATCCTCTTCTTTCCAAACGAGAACATTAATAGTCCCACCACTCTTTTTATTAAAGCCATGGAAAAAGGAATTTTCTATAAATGGTTGTAAAATAAGTTTTGGAATTTGAACATCGTTGCTTTCCGGTCCGATAAAATAATTTACTCGAATTCGCTCACCATATCGTTTCTGGTTAATAAAGACATAGCTTTTTAAATTATCAATTTCCTGGTCCACAGTGATTGTTTCACTAATATTGCCAATGGTATTTTGAAGGAGAGAGATTAGCGCATTAACTGTTTCGGTTGCCTCTTCTTTTCCCCCTTGCTGCACCATGAACTTGATTGAAGTTAACGTATTATATAAAAAATGTGGATTAATTTGTTGCTGGAGTGCCGCTAATTCTGCATTCCGTTTCTGTTTTTGGCTCAGCACAAGCTGGTCTACATACTCATGAAGCTCATCAAGCATTGAATTGAAAGCTTGACCAATTTGACGTGTTTCATACGTACCCGTTACCGGTATATAATGATCAAAGTCATTTTTGGGAGTATTTTCAATTTGCTTTACGAGATTTGTCAACGAATTTGTCAACCTTCTTGAGGCAAAGAACACAATGATAATCGCTAGAATCATAAATAGTACGCTAATCATGACAATCGATTTTTTATCAATGATGTCCTTAAACGCTGTTTGTTTATCAATTAAATTGACCAAATACAAATTCATGGTAGGGCTATATTCAGACATAATAATATGATCTTTCCCCTTAAAATCTGTATCCATATAATTCTTTTGTTGATCCTCTAATTGGATGGCATAGTCAAGGAGTTCTTCTTCCTTTTTTCCAATGAACTCCTCCCGATTACTAGATAAAATGGTCCCTGACGGATCCATCACTAGCACGTCATTTCCTAAACTAGTATAGCTACTATAAAACTTTCGAAAATCTTCTTCTAGAATCGTAAAGTACATGGAACCATAAATATAGTTTGACGTACGTTCCATAAATGCCTTTGATGCAATAATGAATTGATCATCCTTTTGTTGTTCAAGATGATAAAGCAGTTTTTTAGGCTGTTTTAGTGTTGCCGTAGTAATGAAGTGATCCTGCAATCTTTCATCCGATAAGGCCCATGCAGGTCGATCCGTTGCATAACTAACACCATTTATACCATGGACCAAAATGCTTACATTATAAGCTTCCACACTTGATTCTATCGTTTCCAATTGTGAATTTACTTGATAATAATAGCTGCCCAACATACGATTTGAGTGATTACCTGTGAGAAAACTCTTAACCGTTCCGTTTTGTAAGAGTTTATTCGAAGCAATCACAATCGAATAATGAAAAGTACCTAAGCTCTCCTTTATCTGGTCCATCACCTTGCTATTGTTAAAACTAAACCGCTCGACAAAAAACTTCTCTGACATTCGGAAAGTGGTCCATGATATCAATGAGGAAACCGTAACAATGATAACGATGGTAAGAAGAAACATTTTATAAAACAGACTATTATGTTTAAATCCATTACGTAAAATTCTCATGTACATCTCATCTCTTTTTTCGTCTAAATTTACTAGGTGACATTCCGTGTACCTTTTTAAAAACTTTACAGAAATAACTATGATCCGAATAACCAACCATTCCACTAATTTCTGAAATGGGTGCTGTATCCTTTAGCAGGAGCTGTGAAGCTTTTTCAATTCGAACTTTATTCAAATACTCAATAAATCCTTCTTTATTATGAGTCGAAAAATAGCTGGACAAATACGAAGGATTAAAATGGAAATGTTCGGCTACACCAGCAAGGCTTAGTGGTTCCGCATAATGTTCTTCAATATATTGCAGGATTTTTTTCATATTCAAATTAATCGGTTGATTCTTCTCCGATTGTAGGCATTTGTTTACTTGTTCAATAAAAGTTAGTAGAATTTCGACTGTTTCAGTAGATGATTGAGCCTCATTAATTGATCTGAAATATTCATACTTGGCATTCTCTATCTCCGCGAAATCGTACTCCGAATTACCCAGAAGAACGGTAATGTGAAAGATGATATGTTCAAAGAATGATTTAAACTCAAATACATCTGTTGTATAGCTTGTAGAAAATGAAGTTACATAATCCTGCAAATAGCTGAAAGCATCTTGGAAACGTTCTTGCTTACATTCGTTTGTGAACCAGTCTATCTTAAAAGGTTCAATGTTAGGAATGTCTCTTTGTAAATCTTGCTCCCGTAAAAGAGGGATGTCCGGAAAATAAAATCGATATTGCATTAATTTTGAAACCTTCTCACGATAAATGAGTCCAATCTGTGAGAAGTTTACGAACGGATCACTTAGAACAAAGCCTGAATCCGTTTGGCTTTCTGCCACCATGTTTGCAAAATCAACGACCCTTTTGGTCTGGTCTTTATTTACATTCAGAAGAATGACGGTTTCATCTTTAGTAAAGGGAATCATGTGATAGATTACTTGGGCTACAAATGATTGAAACTGTCCGGTGATTCGATCCTGTATTTGACTGCGTTCAACCCGTGGAAGGTTCCCACTAAAAACAACCCCTAATAGATAGAAACTGTCATAAGGAAACACCCTAGCTATCAGTTCGGCATCGTAATCTGTTTCATACCCTGACATAATCTTATCAATGACATGATCGATCGATATGTGATCCTGTTGTTTAGTCTCAATTGGATCTGCAGAGGGTAATTTGCTTACTGCTTTATTTAGCACGCTTAAAAGTGAATGAGCATCCAGCTTGGGCTTTAGTATATAATCAACAACTCCACTTTGAAAGCTAGACCGAACATAAGCAAACTCTCCGAAACTACTTAATACGATGATTTCAATCTCTGGATATTTTGACTTTACGTTTCTGGTCAATTCTTCTCCGTCCATAATTGGCATTACAATATCAGTAATGAGGATTTGGGGCTGCGTTTGTTCAATGACCTCAAGAGCTTCCTTTCCATTTGAAGCTTCCCCGACAATTTGAAAACCTTCCTGCTCCCAATTCACATAATGTTTGATCCCCTGTCTAATTAAGACTTCATCATCAACAATCACAATTTTACACAATTCCTTTGTTGCCATTTGTTGTTCACCCTATTTGCAAATTTTTAATACCTATTATACACGTCTATGTCTTATCTCCCTCGCGAACAAATATATGAAACCATTTCCTTTGCTGCATAAGAAACATACTTGTCTTTTTTTAATATAATTCCTATCTTCCAGATAATAGTTGGTTCAATCGGAATGGCTTTAATGAGACTTTGGTCTACTCTTTTCGCAAGGGATTGAGGAAATATCGAAACGCCCAGATTCTGCTTCACCATCTCCGTAATAAAGTCCCAATACGTACTTTGGTACGTAACATTGGGGCGGAACCCGGCTTTTAAGCATTCCTGCAGAACTTGCTGATAGAGAGTGGAATCATCTTGAAAATGGACAACTGATTCATCCTTTATGTCGATTATAGACACCTTTTCTCTAGTAGCAAGAGGATGAGAAGAATGAACAAATAACATCATCTCCTCCTCTACTATAGGAATCACATCAAATTCATCTTCCTCTACAGGTAATGGGGCCACACCTAAATCAAGTATCCCTTCTTTTACCGAATCCTTTATTTTTAGTGCACCATTTTCAACTAGTTGGATTGAGATATCAGGATGTAAATTTCGAAATCCTTTTATAATTTTTGGGAAGAACAAATATCCAATAAGAGGAGGCACCCCAATTTTCAGCTTTCCTTTTTTCAAATTCATCATGTCATTTAAGAGCGAAGATAAATCATCTATCTTCTCTAAAATCTTTTTTCCTTCCTCAAATACAATTTCTCCTGCAACGGTTAACTCGATCCTCTTCGCTGTCCGATCAATTAGTTCCACTTTCAACTCATCTTCAAGATTTCTTACCATTTTACTAATGGTCGGTTGCGTTAAGCAAAGGACTTGAGCTGCACGAGTAAAGCTCTTTTGCTTTGCCACTTCAATAAAATAATATAATTGCTTCGTATCCATGGTTCGACTCCTTTATAGATAGTGTTCATGACTGGTAACGTTATTATTCATTTTAGCTATATGTAGAATTTTGTACAAATTTTCGAAGATGTTGCAAACCGAAGGCGTATCGGGCTAAATGTTGAA
This sequence comes from Ferdinandcohnia sp. SAFN-114, assembly GCF_059415045.1. Lineage (NCBI taxonomy): Bacteria > Bacillati > Bacillota > Bacilli > Caryophanales > Bacillaceae > Ferdinandcohnia > Ferdinandcohnia sp. SAFN-114. The sequence goes on from NZ_JBPFDQ010000013.1 coordinate 24,554, forward strand.
TCATAGATAAAATGCATAGGTTTTATAATTAATATTCATTTTACTTATGATTTTATATCGGTTACATTATTAATTGTTAGGGTAATAATATCTTGAATTAAAGATTCTTTAATTCAGTGTTTATTGTTTTTCTATTATTACTTGATTGTACTTATTGAGGGGGGGTTGATAGAGATTCATATTGATTCAAATTGATGTAAACGTTACTTCTAAAGACTTAACAGCATGAATAAAGGGGAAAATTAAAATGGATATATTAGGTATATTGGGGATCTTATTAGGTATCGTCACAATCGTTCTCTTTATTATTAAAAAGTTCAATATCATCGTTGCTGCACCTATAGCGACGATTGTCGTGTTGCTTTTTAACGACGTACCGATACTCGAAACTGTATTTGGCAAGGAAAACTCGTATATGACGTCTCTTGCTGGGTTTATTGCATCCAATTTCGCGATTTTCTTATTAGGTTCTATCCTAGCGAAGTACATGGATAAAAGTGGGGCAACGGTTTCAATTGCAAATAAAGTATTGTCTGTAGTAGGAACCAAAAATCCGTACAACGCATTAGTGGCATTGTTTATTATTTCTGCTTTGCTTACGTACGGTGGTATTAATGTATTCGTGATTATCTTTGCATTAATTCCAATGGCGAAACCAATCTTTAGACAACTAAATCTTTCGTGGAAATTAGTTACCATACCCGTATTTGGTGGTACTTCAACATTCACAATGACGATGTTGCCAGGGGCACCTTCATTACACAATGTTGTTCCTTCAACGGCTTTAGGTACTACATTAACGGCTGCGCCGGTTATTGGAATTGTTACTTCCATCGTAGCCATACTATTTATTCTAATTTTCATGAAATTCTCGTTGTCCAGAAGTTTAAAGAAAAACGAAACATTTAGTGTAGATGAGAAGGTTGAAAGTGGTAATGAGGCATCTAAACGTGACCTCCCACCATTCATTTTCAGTTTACTTCCTATTATCGTGTTATTGGGCATCATATTAGTATTTAGTTCTGTAAGTAACATCATTATTGTCGCTCTTATTGCTGCGATTGTGTTGAGCGCTTTATTATTCCGCAAACAAATTGCACAACAAAAAGATGTATTAAATCAGGGTGCTAACGAATCGTTATCTTCCACAATTACTACTGGTAGTACGATTGCGTTTGGTAGCATTGCAACAAGTGTTCCTGCGTTTAAGGGCGTATTCCAATTGATTCAATCGATTCCTGGACCTCCAATACTTTCATTAATGATTGGGACAGGTCTTATCGGGGGTATTACTGCTTCAGCGGTTGGTGCAATCGGAATTTCTGTTGCGAATTTTGCCCCTATTTATTTGGAAATGGGACTAGACCCTGAAACAGTTCACCGCGCAATCGCAATCGGTTCTGGAGCACTATCAATTGTCCCTTACTCTGGATTCTTGATTATCTTTAACAATATAACTGGTTTAACAATGAAAGACACTTTCAAAAATGGATTTATCAGTATTAGTGTTACCCACTGGATTGCAATGGCAGTTATTGTCATCATGACAATCTTAGGATTAGCTTAAGTTGAATGAATCTTTGCAAAGACGTGACAAGAAGGACTTTATTTTAGAGTGCTTTTTGTAATAAAAAAAATCATCTGGAGGAATTGATCATGAGTAAAAAAATTGGATTTGTTGGATTAGGAACAATGGGCTTCCCAATGGCAGTTAACTTAAAGAAAGCTGGGTTTGAAGTTATCGGTTATGATGCATTTAAAGGTGTTTATGAGAAAGCAGAAGCTGCTGGATTTACTATGGTTGATACGTTAAAAGAAGTGGCGGAACTAGCCGACGAAGCAATTATCTCAATGGTACGTGACTATGCGCAAAATGTTGATGTAATCTTCAGTGAAAATGGTCTATTATCTGCACAGCCAAAAAATAAAACAGTCATTGTTATGAGTACACTTGATCCTCAAACAATGAATGAATTAGGTGAAAAAGTTGAAAGTGAAAGTGATTTGTCATTAATTTCAGCAGCAGTAAGTGGAGGTCGTTCAGGTGCAGAAGCTGGAACACTATCCATTATGACAGCTGGGAATGAAGAGATTGTAAAGTCTTTCCACCCATACTTTGACGCAATCGGCTCTAACACATTCTACTACGGCAGCGAGCCAGGTAACAGCCAAGTAGCAAAATTAGTGAATAACATGATTCTAGGCGTGAACATGAATGCAGTGGCTGAAGGACTTAAATTAGGTAAACATTATAACTTACCTGAAGAAGAAATCTTAAACCTATTAAAAGTAAGTACTGGTGATAGCTGGGTCGTTAGAAATTGGAGCGATGTATCTGAGTGGACAGCAGAAACTGCATTATCCGTTCTACTTAAAGACTTAATTGCTACTTACAACCAAGGCATTAAACATAATGTATCTATGCCGTTCAATGCCTTATCTTCTACACAATTATTTGACTCTATGGGTAAAGAAAAACCAAAAGCGTAATTTAGTTAGTCGGCCTTCCGGTGAATCGGAAGGCTTTTTTTGTGGCTACAAATTTTGTTTGGTCCGATATAATAGTGTTTTGGTCCGATATAGTAAGATTTATGTCCGATAAAATTCAGCACTTGTCCGATATCCTGCCAGCATTGTCCGATCTTTACGGAGTTTTGTCCGATATCCTCTGATTCAGAAGTTAGTTCTCATGAACCCACTCCAATATCGTTTTAAAATCTGCCACTCTGTTCAACGAGAAATGGCCACTGGGACAGGTACCCCCTCTGTGCTATACTAGATTCCATATTATGGTTTGGAGGGTCTTTTTTTGAATTTGATCTTAAATTTTTTTAAAAAGATGACGTTACAACATAAGTTGTTTTACATTATCCTTCTCCTTTGTTTTCTAGCTAGCATTGTGTTTGTCTATAACAATTATACTTTTTATGAACGTCCGATTGTTAAAGTTATTGAAGTAAGTTTGGAAGATGAGACGGAAATGGAGGATGGGCTTGAGAACAAAGACACATTGTTCACCCAGCACATCATTGGGGAAATAAAAAATGGCGAAGAAAAAGGAAGCCTGATTCATCTTGAAAATGAATACTCCTCCTCAAAAGCGTACGATTACGAATTTCGTGTTGGGAATGAATTGTTTGTCACGATTGATGTGGATAACAAAGGGGATACAGAATTAACTGGCACAATCCTTGAAGTTAAACGTGATAAATATCTACTAATTGTTGCTTGGATTTTTATTTTTATTTTGCTTATTGTTGGGAAAAAGCAAGGGCTGTACTCTATTTTCAGCTTGGTAATCAACGCTCTCATTTTATCGTATGCCTTGGATCTTTATTTGGACAAACCGGACCGAAGTCTATTAATGATATGCAGTATAGGTATTATTTTCTTTACGGTCATATCACTGTTACTCGTCAATGGTTTTAATGAAAAAACGTATAGCGCGATTATCGCAACCCTACTTGGCACTTTTGTTTCTTTAGCCGTTGCGTATCTAGTAATATGGTTGACTGCCGGTGAAGGTCTCCGCTATGAAGAACTGCAATTTATCACACGCCCGTATAAAACAGTGTTTATGGCTGGGTTATTTATTGGTTCCCTTGGGGCTGTGATGGATGTAGCAATTACCATGTCTTCTTCAATCTTTAGTTTGTTTGAAAAAAATAATAAGATTTCCGTAAAAGCACTTGTGAAGTCTGGGTTGGAAATTGGGAGAGACATCATGGGAACGATGACAAATATTCTGTTTTTTGCATACATAAGTGGTTCGATCCCATTATTGATTCTATATTTTAAAAATGCATCTCCATTCGGTTTTACTCTGAACATGAATCTTTCGCTAGAACTAGCCCGTGCACTAGCTGGTGGGATCGGAATTGTATTAACCATTCCGATTGGGTTGTACACGACGATATTTTTCATTAGTAGAAAGAGGGCGAGATTATGAATGCTTTAGTCTTACTTGCCGCCATTTTATTTATCTTAATGGCTCTTATCGGTGGAAAAAAAGGGATACGGTCCTTTTTAGCATTGTTCTTTAATTTTGGTGTGCTCATGATTACCGTCATTTTTATGAATGATCCGAATCTGAATCCGATTTATCTAACCCTAATAGCATGTGTTGCAATAAGTGGTATTAATCTTTTTTATATCAATGAAGTAAATAGTAAAACAAAAACAGCCTTTATTTCTACGATAATCACAACGGTCATACTGCTGTTGTTTATTATCGTGATTACCGACAAAACAATGATTCAAGGGTTTGGAGAAGAAGAAATCGAAGAGCTTGGTATGTTCTCACTTTATATTGGAGTCGATTTTGTAAAAATTGCGGCTTCCGTCATCATAATGAGTACCATTGGCGCCATTACAGATGCAGCAATTGCAATCTCATCGCCTATGCGTGAAATTTATTTCCATAATCCGAATCTAAGCCGCAAGGAATTATTTGCTTCTGGATTAAGCATAGGAAGGGATATCCTTGGTACAAGTACCAATACATTATTCTTCGCCTTCTTTGGAGGCTATCTTGCCCTATTAATTTGGTTTAAGGATTTACATTATTCAATGGGTGAAATCGTAAACTCAAAGATATTTAGCTCCGAAATGGTGACGATTCTTATTGCCGGAATTAGTGTAACGCTTGTTATTCCCATTACCGCATGGATTACGGCCTACTTCTTCGTGAAAAAAGCAAACTAAATTGTGGCGGGTCACAGGGACAGGTCCATAGTAACAACTGGGACAATGGACCTGTTCATCTGTCCCTAATCCCTTTTTGTTAGAAAGGCATCTAGTTTTTGGATGACGTCACTACTCATATAGGGCTCTATTTTTTTCACTTCTTCTTTAATGTTCTCTTCTTTTACTTCAATTAGTTGAAAGAACCGAGAAAGGACTTCGTGATTTACTGCCAATTGTTTGGCGAACTTTTCTCCTTTTTCTGTGAGGGTAATAATCCCATATCGTTGAAAATCAATCAGGTCCTCCTCCTTCAACTTCTTCGACATTTTTGACGCGGATGGAACGGAAACATTCAATGACTTTGCTAATTGAGAAACACGCGCGGAACCTTCCTCATTTAAATTCCAATATATCTCCACAAGATACTGTTCTTGCTTAGCTGAAAGCATCTATTCTTACACCACCTTGAATCAAATCATTTTTCTAGAGTTACCAGGTTTATCATGATAAACATTACCTGTGATTTGATTAAAAACGTCAGAATCAATCACACCTAAAGCTCTAAGAATAATAGAGTACTTTACAATCTTCGAATATATTCTTGGACTTCTTTGCATCTTTCTCACCCTCCTTCTTGGGTCACGGGGACAGGTCCCGTGTCCCACACCATTTTTTTCTAGATAAACTAGGCCAACGTAACCCTTTAATCACGAGGCAAGCTGGGACGAGGGACCTGTCCCTCTGTCCCAAATGTTTTAGAGAGAAGTCCGTGTCTAGGGGAGCAGATGAAACTGATGAGAAAGATCACACCTGTTGCAAAAGCCATGGAACCAGAAATGGATGTATCTATCCAGAGTGCAAAATAGTATCCCATTATTGCGGATATCACCCCGAAGGATGCACTTAGACCAATCATGACTAATAGTTTGTCAGTCCAAAGATAGGCGGATGCTGCTGGTGTGATGAGCATAGCCACGACCATGATGGCACCAACGGCATCAAAGGAAGCGACTGTCGTAATGGACACAAGCGTCATAAACAAATAATGCATCCCTAGTACTGGAATACCAATACTTGCTGCAAGAGACGGGTCAAAGGTTGTGAGCTTCCACTCCTTATAAAAGAGCCCGATAACCAATATAACGACAACTAGTACAACGAGTAACATAAGTGTTGCAAGAGGGATTTCTCCAAGTACAGGCACAAAAATTGTATTCCAAGGAACAAATGAGATTTCTCCCATCAATGCGTGCTGCACATCAAGATGCGCATTTCCAACCTTTGTCGCAATCAAAATAACACCAATCGCAAAAAGAGTTGTAAAAACGACGCCGATGGATGCATCCTGCCCCACGCCTTTTGAATGGAACCACTGTACTAAAAACGTCGTTATGATTCCTGTTATGGCAGCACCGATGACCATGTGAATTCCACTTAAGCTATGCGTAAGCAGGTAGGCCATCACAATCCCAAGCAACACGGTGTGACTTATCGCATCTGCCATCATTGCCATTTTTCGAAGGATGAGAAATACCCCCACGATTCCACAAGAAATACCAACTAGTGAAGCTGTTACAAGGATCCATGCTGTGTACGTCATGAATTTCCCTCCTTGACAATAGAGTTTGCAACCATCTGTTCATATACTTCTTTTCGTTTATTTCGTAACATCATAGATTCAACGATTAACCCTTTTTTAATTCCTAAAAATAAGGATACTAGAAAGATAGAACCTGATGTCACGACAATGAATGGCCCCGTTGGTAATCCAACTCCTAAAGCGCTAATTGTTGTTCCAACAGCACCTGAAATCCCACCGAAGATCCCTGATAACCACATCATGGTTTTGAATGAATGCGTCCAATATCGTGCACTGACAGGGGGAATGATTAATAATGCTGACATAAGAATGACACCAACCGCCTGAATTCCTACGACAACCGTGAGTACGAGTATTAATAAATAGATGATGTTCATCCCTTTTATGGATAGGTTGAGACCCTTTGCAAAGTTCGGGTCAAACAGAAACAGCTTCCATTCCTTAAAGCCAATTACAACTATAAAAATCACGGCAATTGCTAAAATTGACATGGTCATTACATCTGACGAGACCATCGAGGCAGCTTGCCCAAAGATAAAATTGTTTAAACCAGCCTGATTTCCTGTACTCGTCTTGTTCACAAGAGTCAAAAGAACAATTCCTCCGCCAAAAAACACGGCTAAAATCATCCCCATCGCTGTGTCTTCGGTGATACGAGTTGTTGATTTTATTAACATGATACAGAATGCCCCAAGTAGCGCACTAATAGAGGCTCCAATCATTAAAACAAACAAGTCTTTCACCTGAAATAGTAGAAAGATCAATACTACTCCAGGAAGAGCTGCATGTGAAAGTGCATCACTCATCAGACTTTGCTTTTTCCAATAAGCTAAACAACCAACCAATCCTGCAGCTATTCCAAGGAGCAATGTACTAAGCAAAACCCATTGAAAGTTACTTGAGAGTAGAATCGACAACGCCAACTCCCTCCTTTAACCATCGAATGGTTCCACCATAAGTTCTTTCTATATTTTCAGTTGTGAAGGTTGAAGTCACTTCACCGTGTGCGATTACAGAACGATTTAAAAATAAGACTTGATCAAAGTAATCTTCTACTGTCTGAAGATCATGATGAACAACGAGTACAGTTCTACCTTCATTTTTCAATTCGTTTAAAATCGTCATTATCGCTCTTTCTGTAGCTGCATCAACACCAGCAAGCGGTTCATCCATGAAATATAAATCTGCATCTTGGATCAAAGCCCTCGCTAAGAAGACCCGCTGCTGCTGTCCACCTGACAATTCACTAATTTGTCGATGTGCATAATCAGCCATCCCCACTTTATCCAATGCCTCAAGTGCCTTTACACGATGATGTTTGTTTGGCCACTTTACCCATCCGATTTGTCCGTACATCCCCATCATCACAACATCCAATGCATCCGTAGGAAAATCCCAATCCACAGATCCTCTTTGCGGTACGTACCCAACTCGTGCCTTTTCCTTTTTTAAAGTGGTTCCGAAAAAAGAAGTTGTACCTGTTAAACGTGGGTGAAGTTCAAGTAAAACTTTAATTAGTGTTGATTTCCCCGCTCCATTTGGACCGACGATGCTTGTTAGCGACCCTTGGTTGATTGTAAATGACACATCGTGTAAGACAGTATTCTTTCGATATGCAGCACTAAGCCCATCCACAGTTAATACACTCATTCGTTAACACTCCTAGTTAAGTTATCGTATACGGTATTTACATTGTGAAGATACATTCCTAGATAAGTACCTTCCTCAGTTCCATCCTGCCCCATCGCATCTGAGAAAAGCTCTCCTCCCAACGAAACATCTAGACCTTTTTTAGCGGCACCCTCAATTACTGCCTTGATCGAGTTTTGGTTGATACTACTTTCTACAAAGACAGACGGTACCTTTTTTTCAAGTAATAAATCAACTGTTGATTGGATATCAGATATTCCAACTTCATCCTCTGTACTTAAACCCTGCAAACCAACCACTTCAATGTCATACATGCGGCCAAAATAGCCAAATGCATCATGCGCAGTGACAAGGACACGTTGTTCTACTGGAATACTTGACATCTTCTTCGTTGCCTCTGCCTTTAGCTCATCGATTTTAGCAAAATAATCTTGTTTGTTTTCCTCAAAATAGTTGGCATTCTCTGGTGAGAGTTCTATTAAATTTTCTGTTGCACTTTCTAATGCTGTCTTCCAAAGGTCTAAGTCAAACCAAATATGCGGGTCAATTGCACCACCCTCATCCTTTAACAATTGACTTTCATCAATAGATTCTCCAATCGCAAATACTGGTTTTGTTTCTTTTAATTTGTCAAAAACTTCTCCTAAATTCCCTTCCAGGTGTAATCCATTGTAAAAAATGATATCTGCATTTTGTAGAGTGGCGATATCTCCCTGGGTAGCTTGATACAAATGCGGATCAACTCCAGGACCCATAAGACTTATAATTTCAACCCGGTCTCCACCAATGATTTGCATGGGTTCCCCTATTTGTGCAATCGTTGTGATAACTTGAATCTTTCCGCTTCCAGAATCTCCGTCATACGTTTGATTTGTTGTTGCATTACATCCAATAAGTACCCACGACATACATACTCCCAAAATAAATAGTCCGAAGATGGATTTTACTTTTTTCATTTTTTCCCCCTCCTTGCATTAATGAAGAAATGTTGCACAAAGGAAACTTTTTGAGTAAAAAAAATAAGTTGTTCGACTTTCCTAACCGACAAAAAGTTTCCTTAAGGAAAAATTAACTCATTACAACCTATTCTGTCAAGATGAATTTTTAGAAAACTATAAAAATGGGCAAAAGCGGAAATTCCGCCGGACAAAGGGCAGGTTCCCTATCCCAGGCTAGGCTCGGGGAGGATGAGGTTATGGCGTTTATGAAGAACTTTTCTGTCGTGTTTTTTGCTCGATATGGTCTTCAACGGGCTTATGAAGGACTTTTCGACTGTCTTTTTCGCTCGAAGTGGTCTTCATGCTTACATAGCACATACTATAACTAAAACCATCTAATGCAAAAAGCCAATTCCCCTCCATTTGGGAATCGACTCTTTGCGTTTGAAACACAGGAACGGATGGAACAATGGATCTGTCCCTATAGTGCTTCTTTTATGATTTTTTTGTAATACATCACAGATAGGATACCGAAGATGGAGTAGAGCAGGGTGTATAGGACCATGACGATAATCATCGGGGTCCAGAGTTCCGTTCCGAACCAGAACCATCCTGATTTTACGGCAAAGTAACTATGAGATAACCCGACCACTAATGGTATACCGAAGTTAAATAATTGTTTGATTTTGATCCCATTTATCAGGTCCGTTCTTGTGAAACCTAATTTACGCAAAATCGTGTAGCTTCCTTTTTCCTCTTCACCTTCATCCATCTGTTTGAAATAGAGGATACAACCTGAGGTAATCAAGAAGACTAATCCAAGAAACCCGACGATAAACATGATCATGCCCATATTTCTTTTTTGGTTGGTAAAGGAATCTAATTGTGATTCATGTGCAGCCCATTCTGCTATACCTAATTCATGAAAGATATCGTTTGCCTTCTCCAAGTCAGCTCTCTCTTTGACATCAATCCCAATTGACTTCGTAAATTCACTGGCTATTTCTGGTTCTGCATCAGATGCTAATTTCTGATAAACTGTATCGTCCACAACCGCGACCGGTAACCCTCCATTTGTTAAGCGCAATGGAAGTACATTTTTTTCCTCAAATCCTACAAACTCTAAATCAATCGATGTTGTCTTACCTTTTACAGTAAATTCCCCTTTGTTAAAAGTCATAAATGACTCGATAGCAGAGTTGTTATTGACAAATAGTGATTGATTTTCAGCAACATCTAAATCATCAACTGAATCATCCGAGATAATGACCAACGGCATTTGATCGATACCATCTGCATTTGACGGTTGCTCTAAGCTAATTTCAAGTATATTTGTTTGGTCTGAAACAACATGCAAAAATTCAGTTTCTGTAATCGAATGGCCAATCTGATTTTTATTCAACTCTTCAATAAATTGGCTAGCACGCTCTTCATTCGGTATCGAAAAGTCATAAACGACAGATTCTGCCGCTGATTTTTCTGCTGAATAATACGAAATATACGTGAGTGACAGCAGCCCTAGAGATAGAGCAGAAACTGTTGTAATAACTGTTAGTAAAATAGAATTGGATTTCATACGAAACATAATCGACGATAATGACAGTACTTTATTCACAGACAAATACCCGTTATTCTTTTTTCGGATTAGATTAAAAACAAATCGTATTGATCCTTTGTAAAAAAAGTACGTTCCAATAATTACAGAGCCTAAGATGGCTATCATAGCCATGAACAGACCTTCCATCGTCGTAAACTGTCCATCGAATAGCTTGGTTGATAAATAATAGCCAAAGATGATGAGCCCAAGTCCGAGAACACCAATCACTACTTCAAGTACGGAGACCTTACGTCTTTTATCTTCTGTTGTTGAACTCGTATTGAACAATGATAAAATTTCCTGTTGTTTAATAAACAAGGCATTTATTGCCATAATCACCACATAAATAGCAGCAAACACAAGCACCGTTTGAACAAGAGCTTCAGGTGAAAAACGGAGCTTGGCAACCTCATTGATTCCAATGACTTTTAATAAAATCATCATTACAAGCTTTGAAGATACAAAACCGAGAAAGATTCCTATAATCATGGAACCGAAATACAGAATCATGTTTTCGACACTTAAAATCCAAAATGTTTTTCCTTTTGAAATACCGACTAATTGGAACAACCCAATTTCCTTCCCACGCCGCTTAATAAACAACGTATTAGCATAAACGAGAAAGACCATGACGATGCCTATGAGCGTCACAGACGCAGCCTTCATCGCAGCAGCGCCCTTAATTGACCCCGCCGCTTCATCCATTGCTGGGTCATACTGCAACGTGACAAAGGCAAAATACAACGAAACACTAAAAATGAGTGCAAACACATATAAATAATAGTTTTTGATGTTCTTTACTAGATTTCGGAAGATGAGGCTTTTAAAGCTCATGCTGCACCCCACCTAACACAGCCTGGGTCTTAATGATATCGTTAAAGAAGTCCTGTCTGTTCTCCTCGCCTCGATTTAATTTCGTAAAGATTTGCCCATCTCTAATAAAAATTACCCGGCTACAGTAGCTTGCTGCTTGTGGGTCATGGGTGACCATCACTATGGTTGATTCCCGTTTTTCATTTAAGTAACTTAGTTTGTTTAGCAAGTCTGAAGCCGACTTCGAATCAAGCGCCCCTGTTGGTTCATCCGCAAAAATAATACTTGGTTCATGTACGAATGCACGTGCTGCTGAAGCCCGCTGCTTTTGACCTCCTGAAATCTCGTTCGGGTATTTATCTTTCACTTCAAAGATTCCTAATTCCTTTGCCACATCCTCAAACATGACTTGGGCAGCCCTCGGTGAAATCTTATTTACTGTTAGTGGTAGCATAATATTTTCTTTGACTGTTAATGTATCTAATAGATGATATTCCTGAAATATAAACCCGAGGTGTTGTTTGCGAAATTCAGCGAGTTGTTTGTCTTTCATGCTTGTGAATTCCTTGCCTTCCACTCGGATTGACCCTGAGCTCACGCGGTCAATGGATGAAAGTACGTTTAGTAACGTAGTTTTACCAGAGCCTGAAGGACCCATAATTCCTACAAATTCGCCCTTTTTAACCTCGATATCGATTCCTTTAAGAACCTCTTGGCGGTTCCACTTGTTTCCGTATGTTTTTACAATCTTATTCGCTTCTAAAATGTTCAATTGTATCAACTCCTTACCTCTAGCATAGACGGGGTTCGTCTCATTTTCCTTCGAATCACCGAACAAAATATGAAAGCATGTGACATTCTTGTCACATGCTTGTTAGCTTAAGGAAATCATTCTTTTTCGGGAAGAGTAGTGTAAAAGTTGTTCCCTCTCCATATATAGAATGGACATCTATACTAATTTTTAACGGCTTTGCCGCATTTTTTGTGAGGTAGAGACCCATTCCTGTTGCTGCATGATCTCGATGGTCCGTTGTAGACGTGAAGCCTTTTTCAAATATGCGTGGAAGGTCTTTCTCCTTAATGCCACGTCCGTAATCTTTGACTTCTAAGACCACTTGATCAGCCTTCTGATAGCTGCGGATTTCGATATCTGCATTTTCACTATATTTTACCGCATTGGTTAGGAGTTGCCGCAATACAAATTGAAGCCACTTTCCGTCAGATACCACCTCTGAAACCTCTAGCGACATATCAAAGCCAATCCCCTTTTGAAAACACCATGATTTTAATGATTGAATTTCTTGAATGAGTAACCCTTTCAAATTCACCTTTTCGATATACAAGTCGTTTTCCATGAAAGGGATTCTCCGCCCGTGCAACTGAAGGTCAAGAAGCAAGTGAATCCGAAGCCATTCTGACATGAGTTGCTCCTTTAGCGTGTGGTCCTCGACCCGTTCAATCATTAATTTCATCGTTGTTAGTGGCGTTTTTACTTCGTGAATCCAAGATAATAAATCATCTTTTTCCTGTTCAACACTTGTTGCGTAACGACTTATTTCTTTTTTATAAAAATGGTGATGCTGGTTAAGAGCCGATTCTACCATTTTTTCAAATGGTGTGTTACTTTCCTTGAGACTCTCGATACCTACAGCTGGGTCCCACTCTTTTATATTTTTATAAAAAGCAGCTTCCCGATTGTAACGAATGACGAGAAATAAAAGAAAGATGACGAAAAAGACAAAAACAATATAGAGTACAGAACGAAAAACCAGGGATGAATCAAGATAGCCAATCAATAGGATCAACACTTGAAGAAAACAGAAAAACAGAATCCAACTACGCCTTTCAACGAGAAATTTCTTGATCATTTATGTGCCATCCTCTTCCCTTGCCAAATATCCTTGTCCGACTTTTGTTTCAATATATTGACCTAGGCCGATTTCATCAAGACGCTTTCGTAATCGATTGACGTTTACTGTCAGGGTATTGTCACTTACAAATCGTTCATCATCCCACAGGCTTTTGATGAGCTCCTCACGGCTGACGATTTGGTTTACATGATCAATTAGGATTTTCAAAATAAACATTTCATTTTTTGTTAATTCAATTGTTCCATTGTCCTTTTGCACGGTGTTATTTACGTAATCAACAGATGCCCCATTCCAAATTTTCAAATGAATTTGCTGTTCAAGGCTATAGTTGTAGACTCGTCTAAGGACAGCCTGAATTTTCGCAATGAGTACATCAAAATGAAACGGTTTCTGGACAAAGTCATCCGCTCCAAGCTGCATCGACATGACCATATCCGTTGGATGATCTCTCGACGACAGAAAAATAATTGGGACCTTCGAATGCGTTCGAATCATCCGACACCAATGAAAGCCATCAAATTTCGGCAGCTGAATATCGATAATGACCAGGTCAGGTTGAATTCTAGTAAACTCCTTCATCACATTACCGAAATCATCGATCCCGTATACATCATACGACCACTGCAACAACCGCTCCCGAATCTCATTAAACAACGTCACATCATCTTCAATCAACAAAATCTTAAACACATGACCACCATCTATCTGGGACACAGGGACAGGTCCCGCGTCCCACCATTTTATGGGAATCACTCCCTCATACTCCACTATAATAATACCATAAACTACCACAAGAGGCCTGAACCATAGGATGGATTCAGGCACTATATTTCAAATAAGATTTTATCCCGACGAAACAGAAAGTTTGTTTACTTACTCGTTTTATTGACACTACCCATGCTCTTAATATCTACTTCAACAGTTACATTGATATCCGCTTCAGATAGTGCTTCACACCAGTCATCCTCTACCTTTTTAAATTCCTCATACTGATAAGCTCTAGCGTAGATTCCAAATCCAAACGGGTCGATTTTATGACCTTGAACTTTCTTAAACAGTTCCTCATATCCCGTTTTCAACCGGTCCTCAATTGTTTTTTTGATTTCCATTTCATGAGATGTCATATCTACTGATAACAAACTTTCAAGAATGACGACTGACATCGAGATCTTAACATCAAACTTAAATCTGTCCTTGTCATGCGATGTTTTAACTTTTGACTTCACCGTTTTCACTTCAAAACTCAAATCATTTTTATGAAAAATCCCCTCCTCCTTTTCAGCCGGAATCGTAATGGTCGTATAACTAATTTGATGTTTCCGATTATGCTTTAAAAAGAGGAATAACGTGGATTCCGATAAATCAAGAGAATCCACATATTTTCCACGATTGTTAAGTAACGCGATTCCAGTTACTTCAACCTTTTTACCCTTTTTCACATGGGCTAAAGCTGGTGTCACTCCCTTGTCAAAAAACTCAGAATGAAGTTGTTGGAGCGTCCCTTTTTCCGTTCTTGTTCGTTTATAATTTTTATCAATATCATTCTTCAAGTACATGGCAAGTAGTGCATTGCTTTCCGGCTCATAGTTGATGACATCCGATACTTGACCGTCTACAATAACCACTCTTGTATTAAGCGAAAAATTGTTGTTCCGGTACATTGTATCTAGTATAGGAAACCAATCTTCATGTTCCACAACTCGTTTTCCTAATAAAAGGATTTGGATTTTGGCAGAAGATATCTCGCCACCAGTCACTGAATCAAAAAACTTTCTAGAATCTCGAATGGTATCAGCCTTTGTGTGGTATGTATCCCTTTGCGACTTTGCCCCCTTACTAAATACAGGGCTTGAATCATAAAAAATGAGGTTATTGTCCTCATCAAGGTCAATCCCAAGGACGAAGACAATCGTCGTATCCTCTAATGGCACTTGGTATCCACAGCTTGTAAGCATCATTAAAAGTGGAAGAAACAAAAGTCGAAGAACACAACGTTTCATTTCAAGCCCCTCCTCTTCATTAGCCCATGTATGAGGACATACCCCCATAAACAAATCGGGAAAACATACGAAAAGAGAATACTTATTCTATGTATTTCCTTAGCCCAAATTAATTCCATACGTACAGAGGGAGGATACACTAAAACAAAAATTACACTAATGATTAGGAACCAGAATAACGGTTTTGAGTGATCCTCTTTTCCAAATATCCAGCTTGTATTAAACACAGATACGAACATAAGTGGAAGGACTTTTGTAGACATCACAAATATATAAAATGCAAATACTACAATCTCTAGACGTTCGATAAAGGTAAATTCAATAACCTTCAAGATTGTAATCGTTGGTTCATTAAATTTTGTAATTTCATCAGGACTAAAGACCACAAATGCTACCAGCGTAATAATTAAATAAGCAATCATCGTAATTGTATTCGCGATAACAACTCCAATTGAGGCATTTTCCTTCTTTTGTAAAAAGGGATAAAGGTAAAAGGCGATATCAAATCCAACATATATAATAATGCTGATTTTTAAAGTTTTCATGACGGGGTGCCAGCCTTCCTTTAAAAGCGGAAGAAGGTTCAGAAATTCGCCTTCCTTAAAAGAAAAGGAATATAAGACAAGAATCCAAATCGTCATTAAAAAAACTACCACCGAATATCTGCCTATAATTTGAATATTGTTACGGACCAATAAATACGATGGGATCGATAACAAAATCAATAATAAAAAGATAGAAACTCTTGGTAGGACCCAAGCTTGTATAAACATCGCCTCTGTAATAAAGGAGTAGAGTGCTAATAAACCAAAATATACAGCTAGGATTCCCCCAACCACTTTAGCAGCCCACTTCCCAAAGTAATGTTTCAACAGGTCAAGAATCGTTCCATTCGGGTATGTTTTCATAATTTGAATAACAACTAAACTAGTAACTGTAGCAATGAACCATCCTATTATTATGCCAATCCACCCATCAGTCCCTGCCTTTTCTGCTAAATCTCTAGGTAAGGTAAGGACGCCAACTCCTATTTCGACACCATGAATTAATAAGATGTATTGGACGGTTGATATTTGTTTACCTTGTACATTCATCATTGTTTGTCTTCCTTTGGACGACTTGAATCCGCCCTTCTCAATTGAATAGCTAAAGAACTAACCGGACGTTTGGTGATTGACCAATGTGGAAAGCGTATAAACAAATCCTTCCAGTCCTGAATTCTCAAGGGAGAAACTGGACTAGTATAGGAGACACCAAGTGATTTTAGCTCAATTAAATGGATGAGTAATGTCATTAAACCTACACTTAATCCAACAAATCCAAATAAAGATGCGATAATCATCATTGGAAATCGAATAAGCCTGATGGAGGCTCCCATTTGATAATTTGGAATGATAAAAGAGGCAACTGCAGTAATTGCAACAACAATGACCATAATATTACTAACGATTCCGGCCTGTACGGCAGCCTGCCCAATGACTATACCACCGACAATTCCTATGGTTTGCCCAATTTTGGCTGGGAGTCGAATCCCGGCCTCACGTAACATCTCCAAGGCAATTTCCATAATTAATGCTTCAATGAACGGTGGAAATGGTACCCTTTCTCTCGACACACCGATAGACATGAGCAGTTTTAAAGGAATCACCTCAAAATGAAAGGCTATGATTGCGATATAAGTCGCTGGTAAAAAGATCGCCGTAAAAAAACCAACATACCTTAACAGCCGGATAAAGGAGGCGACCAACCAACGCGACGTATAATCATCTATGCTCTTAAAAAAGGAAAAAAATGTAGATGGCGCAACTAAGACATTAGGTGCTCCATCCACCACTATCACAATTCTTCCCGCTAAAATTTCCAAAACTGCAAAATCAGTACGCTCAGTTATAAGAAATTGTGGGAATGGCGAATAGGGATTATCCTCTATGTATTCATCTAATAAATTACAATTTGTAATACTATCAACCTTAACCTTTTGAAGACGGTTTTCAAGTTCCTTAATCAAATCCGGATTGGCAACATCGTCTAAGTATAAAAGGGAGACCTTCGTTTTCCCTCTTTCACCAATTCTATATTCATTTATTTTTAAACGTTGATTTTTAATATGTTTTCGGATGAGTGCAATATTTGTACTTCCAGATTCAGTAAACCCGATATGTTCACCATAAACGGAAGACTCAATCGGGGTATCCTCAATGGATCGCTCCGGCCATTTTCCAGTATCTAAAAGGAATGCAACTTGGGACCCGTCCACAAACAAGACACTTTTCCCATGCAAAATTTCGTCCGTGATTTTTGACCACGTATTCACTTCCTTGATTTGAGTAACAGATACCTTAAGTGTCGAATCCTCATTAAAATCATCAATATGGAATAACAAAGGTCTTAATACATGCTCACTGACCACCGTTGAATCTGTAAGCTCACCTAAATAAACGAGTGCAGCTTTCGCATTTGTTTGTTTAATCACAAGGTTGGTCACGACTAAATCAGGTGTTTTACTAAAAATGTTTTGTATCTCATTGACGTTATTTATTACATCTAGGCTAATCAGTTCCGTTTGAGGTCCCGAATTCTCGTTAGGGTCGGTTTGTAGCTGTTGCAATTCCTTTTTATCCTTTTTGAAAAATGACATATGAAAACCACCTACAATATGATGGTTTAGTATGCGACAATAATTGGAAAAACATTCAAAAATAGAGATGGGTTAATGCTCGGTTTTTCAAGGTAGAATGGTTACGCCTATAATGTTTTAATAGTTAGCCCAATGCGACGTCAAGTATCATCATCACAACAAATCCAATCATTAAACTCATGGATGCGAGATCTTTATTGCCTTTTTCCTGAGAACTTGGAATGACTTCTTCTGCGACAACAAAAATCATCGCACCAGCCGCAAAGCTTAATGCGTATGGAAGCAATGGTTCAATGAAGGATACCGCAACTGCCCCAACAACTGCAGCAATCGGCTCGACCATCCCTGAAAATTGCCCGTAAAAGAAGCTCTTTCGACGGGACATGCCGTCCCCTCTTAACGGCATTGAAACCGCAATACCTTCCGGAAAGTTTTGAATGCCAATTCCAAGGGCCAAGGTCAAGGCACCCGCTAAAGAAGCTTCCGTCCCTCCATTAGCAAGGGCACCAAACGCGATTCCAACAGCCAATCCCTCAGGAATATTATGAAGTGTAATCGCGAGAACTAAGAGCGTACTTCGCTTTTGTCCTTTTGGATGTAAGCCTTCTGCGTCATTGATAGGTGCATTTGGGTGAAGATGAGGCAAAATCTTATCAATTCCCCATAGAAAAATGCCCCCTAACAGGAATCCGAGCGCTGCGGGAAACCAAGCACCAATTTGATTGTCGCTGGACATCTCAATCGCTGGTCCCAAAAGCGACCAATAGCTAGCAGCAATCATTACGCCTCCAGCGAAACCTAACATACTATCCAAAAGACGCTGATTGATCGTCTTTGTTGCAAAAACAAGGGTTGCCCCTAGTGCAGTCATCCCCCATGTAAACAAAGTTGCAATCAACGCTTGCATAACCGGATGAAAATTCTCGAAAAAGTCTACCATACTCAAGAACTCCTTTTTAACCAATTACATGATAGTTTAGCTTAACCAATCTTAGGGTAAATTATGGGGCAGGGTTGGGTATGAGGTGGAGTTGGACAGATACAGATTGAGTTTTCGGGTTATCGGACAAACTTTTCCGGTTATCGGATACAGGCTCCAGGTTATTGGACATAAATTAAGGTTAACGGACACAGTTTCCCTTTTATCGGACATAAACTGATGGATATCGGACACAAGCTCCCTTTTATCGGACATAAATTAAAAGATATCGGACAAAAGAGTAAATTTATCGGACAAACCATCGCTCATGGTTAATTTCACAAAAGAATAGCCTGCTTGCTATAATTAGTAGAAGAGAGGTGAGATCATGCAAAAACTAGTTTTTGAGGACGCGTGGAATCGGACGATTTCACAGAAAGATCGTGATATAATCCAACAGCTTTTTCGTGAGGAGACCCCGGAAAAAGGAGTTAGTTTTACACCCTTCCGGATTGCAGTAAATCACAAAAACGAACGATTAGTAACGGCAATTGTTCATAATCGAACGCCACAAAATCTTGTATTTGAAAATACATCGCTACAGCTTTTTGATGAAAAAAAACTCCTGGCTGAGCACGAATTTACCCTTCCTGCCCTCCAGGTGCCACCTGAAACCAGCATGCCGTGGACGTTTATTTTTCCACCTGATAGTTTTCAAATCCTAAATTCAATCGAACATGTGACACTTAAACGTAAAAAAGAGAAGTAGACTCCATTTTAGAATCTACTTCTCTTTTCTTTATTTGACAGGACCTTTTGTATTGTACTTCAATCCATGCAGCCTCATATCAGAGGAGTACTCAGTGCCTTTTGTCCATACTTTGACCTTAGTGACTTTCCTATATCTGCTTTTGAACTTTCGTTCGCAGAAAAGGGCTTTAAGTGAACAGCAAATTGGAAATTCTCGTTTTTTAATCGGTATGGTTCCTCCACATCTGGCCCACAGCTAGCAGACCCAAGACCATGCTGCTGATGATCCAAGTTGAACGTGATAAAATCCTGCTTTATCAAATCATATGTGTGCTGAGCCTTATCCAGATTTTCCGTTGTATAATAATGAGCACTGAAATCAATTGTTGGTTCACCTGCTACAACAAAGCCCACTCCTTCAGTATTTGTCAACGTTACCCATCGAACTTCATGACGATTGCCATTTTCCTGAGGATAGATATATGGAGTATATAGCTCCTCCACCTTTTTAGCAAAAACGCCAATTCGAGTGGCCAGCCTACTGTCACTGTAGGCCTCACCCGGACCTCTCCCATACCATGACACATCATCTAAGTAAACTGGTAACCTCATTTGCAAGCCAATCCGTGGTAATGTTATCGGGCCACCACCATCTGGACATCCTTTCACAGTAATAGATATTTCACCATTGCTAGATATTGTATACGTATAAGTAACACGAATTCCCCAGGATAAAATTGGCGGTGCAATCCGAACGTTAGAAGTAATCACTACCTGATCGCTAGTTGGTTGTTGCCACTCCACGCCATCTACACGATGTTGAAGCCAATGCAGGCCATATTTCTTCCATTCAGACGCTGAACGGTGATCATTATCGATTAACGCCCTCCATAAGTGAAGCTTTGGTCCTTCTTCCATAAGATTAATATCACGATAAGACCATGAATCCATCTTCCCATAGACAAGATTAAACTCAATCTGAAAATCCTCACCCTGTACTAAAAGCTGATTATTCTTTTCAAGACATGATAGAGGTTGATGGAAAGATGGAACAATCTCCTTTTCAATCGTACTCGTTACAGGTAATTCAAACTGCGTCCAAGCAATTTCATGTCCTGTTTTTGCCCATAGCGCATCAGCTGCCAAGGTAAATTGAAGGTTTAACCAAAAGTCTGTATCAGGTTGGATCAGTTCGGGAAGCTTGTATGGAATTCCAAGCGTCATCGTTTCACCTGGTGCAACTTCAGGAGCTGGTACCACACCATTGTCAATAACCTTTCCATCTGATTCAACTGACCACGATAAATGTAAATGACTTAAGGAAATAAAGTCATAGAGGTTCGTAATACGTACCTTTCCATTAATTAAATCTACAGCCTCGACATGAACAGGTTCAATCACTTTTTTATACTCAATTAGTCCCGGAGACGGTGTTCGATCAGGCATCACAAGCCCATCAATGACAAAATTATAATCATTCGGGGTATCACCAAAATCTCCGCCGTAAGCATAGTATTCTACTCCATCTTTTGTTTGAAGACGAATCCCATGATCACACCATTCCCAGACAAAGCCACCCTGTAAACGTTTGTATTGGTAAAATAGATCCCAATACTCTTTGATTCCACCAGGTCCATTTCCCATCGCATGGATATATTCACAAAGAATATGCGGCTTGCTTAAATCCGTTCTTTGCCCCAGCTTTTCCAAAATGTCAATAGAGGTGTACATCGTTGTATGTATATCGGAAACAGTTGGATCTCTTTTTGGATCATCACCGTATTGATTCATGATGCTTCTCGTTTCACCTTCATAGTGAACAAGGCGTGTTGGGTCATTTTCTTTGATCCATTTACCCATTGATTCATGGTTACAGCCAAATCCAGATTCATTCCCTAATGACCACATAATAATAGAAGGATGATTTTTATCGCGTGCGACCATTCGTTTAGCCCTATCTAAATACGCTTCTTCCCACTCTGGATTATCACTTAGCTGATTTCCATTACCAGCACGTTCGAAGCCATGGGTTTCTAAATCTGCTTCATCGATAACATAAAGACCATAAACATTACAAAGATCATAGAATCTCGGATCATTTGGATAATGAGCTGTTCTTACGGCATTAATATTATTCTGTTTCATCAGAATGACATCCTTCTCCATCATAGCGAGAGGTACAGCCCTACCTAAATCTGGATGATGGTCATGACGATTTACACCCTTGAATTTAATGGCCTCACCATTAATGAGGCAAACTCCGTCCTTCAATTCCACCGAACGGAAACCAGTTCTATTCGGTATCACCTCAATCTGATTTCCTGAATGATCCTTCAACGTAATCAACAAATGGTATAAATAGGGGTGTTCCGCTGACCATTTTTCTGGACTCTCTACTGGAATATCGATATGGAAACTTGCTTTTTGATTTTCCGGCAGAACCACCTGTTTAGACTGTTTGGAAACCAACTTTCCTCCCTGATCAAGAAGGCGGTATTCAAGTTGATATTTTTCAAAAGCTTGACAAGTATAGTTTTCGATTACCGTATCGATGGAAAGGATCGCATCTTTATACTGGCCATCCAGATTTGTTTTGACAAATAAATCTTGAATATGGACCTTTGGTTTTGCTAATAGATACACATCTCTAAAGATCCCACTTAACCACCACATATCCTGATCTTCTAAGTAACTGCCATCAGACCATTGATAAACCCTGACAGCTAATGTATTCTCACCTTCCACAATATATGAAGTGATATCAAATTCAGATGGAATCCGGCTACCTTGGCTGTAACCAACTTCCTGACCATTAACCCAAACGTGAAAGGCGCTGTCTACTCCCTCAAACCTCAATATCATTTTTTTCTGAAGCCATTCTGTTGGAATGTAAAAATTACGTCGGTAAGACCCGGTTGGGTTTTCTGTTGGAACGTATGGTGGCTCAACCGGAAACGGATATTGAACATTTGTGTAATGCGGCTTTCCGTATCCATTCATTTGCCAATGTGAGGGAACCATGAGACTATCCCACTCACTCACATCAAAATCATTTTTATAAAAATGCTCGGGTGCGAGTTTTGGGTTTTCAGCATAATGAAATTTCCAACTTCCATTTAATAATTTAAATCCTTCGGAATTTCCTCTTTCGTATGTTAACGCAGATTGTTCATCTGTAAACGATAGAAAGTAGGCGCGTTCAGGCAATCTTCCCCTTTGTAGGACATTTATGTTTTCCCAGTCATTTTTCTTAACCATTCAAATCCCCCCCAAATACCTTTTGAAATTCAATATTTCCTCTATCTTAATAAGATGATAAAACGCACGAAAACCCTTTCAATCTACCACTCTCTAAAGAATAGCACCTTATCTTGATCGATTTCTTAAATTATCTGTATGGATTAAAATAGTACTAGCATTCACTAAAAAAGTCTTAAGAGTTTTGTATATTTTGAATAGGGAAACGTCCGTGCATTTATACATTCAATTTCGTAGAAGTAATCTTTGATATTAAAAAAGATTCATGTAATCAATAACACGAATCTAGTATAAAAATATCAATAGCTTTTAACATTTATACATCTTCTAATGTTTCTACATAGTAACAAGAAAATTCTTTTACGATTGGATTCTTCACAGACTCCTTGATTTTCAGTCTCAACTTACTGGATTTAATTTTTGGGATTTGTAAAATATAACGGTGGCCCATCGCCGTACCTAATGCAATCGAAATCCATTCGTTATCCACGAATGCCTCTAACTCAAATTCCCTTACACGTTCACCAAATCGAATCTCTTCCATTAACACAATGTGGTTGATACTTGTTTCTTTTTCCAGCGTTAATAGTAATTCTCTTCCACATCCCGAGGTCCTTCCCAATGGACTGGAAAATCTCCTTCTGATTTCATTCCCAAATTCTATTAACCGCTCTGCGTCCGGTTTCGGTATCAATCCCCGATTATCAGGGGAAATATTTAATAATAAATTTGTTCCATGACCAACAGAATGATAGTAAATATTCATTAATTCATCCAATGATCTTAAGTTTATCTCTGAGTTTGGATGCCAGAACCATTGTAATTTACGAATGGGAACATCGCATTCTGCAGGGAGCCATTCAGGTGTCTCGGGTAGCCAATCCACTGTTTCGTTGGAAAACATACTGATTTTTGCAGCACTATTTGTATTCCAGCAAGGATATGGTGCCACTCCTTCTTCATTTCCCACCCATCGGATTGTTGGCTGTCCCATATTAAAGATCATGGTATTTGGCTGATAAGTCTTTATTATTCCAATCATTCTTTCCCAATTATAAACTCTGTCTTCTGATCCTGCTCCATCAAACCAAACCTCAATCATTTGACCATATTGGGTCATTAACTCGGTAAGCTGCTGGCAATAGAAATCATCATAAGCTTCTTTATCATGATAGCAAGGTTCATGGCGGTCCCAAGGTGACAAATAAATCCCAAAGTGCATTCCTTCTTCTCGGCAAGCATCGGCACATTCACGAACAACATCACCTTTTCCATCTTTCCAAGGACTGGATTTCACAGAGTACTCGGTCGTCTCAGTTGGCCAAAGACAAAAACCATCATGGTGTTTTGCAGTTAGGATAAAGTATTTGAACCCTGCATCCTTGGCAAGCGTAACCCATTGTCTAGCATCTAATTCCATAGGATTAAAAAGTTGGGGAGAGTCGTTTCCATCTCCCCATTCTTGATTACAAAAGGTATTAATTCCAAAGTGACAAAATATCCCTAAGTCAAGATTTTGCCACGCGATTTGACTTTCCGTGGGCAGGGCTAATTTGACCTTATTCATTCGTTTCACGCCCTTTGACTTTTTAGTAAGGGGTTCTGGAGTCGATTTCAATTATCCCAGAACAGGTTTTTCCACAAATGTAATCAATCGTTTTTGCTCATGTAATTCAAATAGGGCAAGCCCTTTCTGGAACGGTTCGAAAATAATGCTTTGCACCGCTTAATAACCGGGTCTCTTTGCCATCCATAAAATGATCTTTCATTAAATATAAATGGTGACATAATAAACCTTCTACCTTGAGCGTATATCTGCGATTAAAGATTTATCTTTAATCTTTTGGTTAATCTGTTCCCTTTTTAACAGGTACCATTCGAGCTCTTTAGGATATTGGTCAAACGTGATTTCATCATCCAATCCTTCTTCCAACAGGACTAAAACTTGATCTCTACCAATCAGGCTTTCTAGCAATTGAAGCGCCCTTAAATCTTGTAGAGCTTCGTATAAAACCTCAAGCCTTATCGATTCGATTGGACCATCTTCACCAGGATAAACGAGAAAGGCATCCCCTGAAGGGAATGAATAATTAGCATCCGTATTTTTAAATGGGTCTATTGCTTTTTTCGAGTATTGTGAATACCAAAAATTATATCCCCAATGAAGAAAGCCAGCGATATTATATTTATACAGTTGTATCCCGAGAATCCGATTACGGAATGATGGCATCGAGAAGAATCGGTTTGCAACTTTTTTATATTGGCCACAGCAATAATATGTCCAAAGATTTTTTACACCATTTTCTAAAAATGGTTTGATATGATCATTGGAAGGAATCGGCGTTTTGACGAGCCCTTTTTCATAAAAGGTAAAATCTGAAAGTGCATCAATTACTGGAAAGTCTTCCAAGTGTTCTTGCAGAATTGAACTTGTTTTTTCATATGACTGAACTTGATCAAGATGCGGCTCATCGGATACATGGAAAAAACATTGGCTTTCTAATCCATTGTCTTTAATAAAATCAACTAACTCCGGAAGAAATTGATGGAGAAATTGACGGTATTCATTGCTTGTGGCATCCGTTTCCCAGCCGAAGAACCGTTTAAATTCTCCATTTTCAAGACCAACTATTTTCGGAGCGTGCCTAGCTCCCCATTGGGTAAAGAGATGGGAAAACTCAAAATGCTTTATACCTTGTTTTCTACACAGCTCAATCCATCTTTTGAGCTTTTCAAATTTGAAGGAGTAACTTTCTCCTACCTTTTCTACATCAACAAGCTGGACTGTTGGACGTTCTCCTCCGACCTCCGTATCTAAAGGAGGTGTAAATAACGGTGTTAGGATCATATTCATTCCATGTTTTGCTGCCGTATCAACAAATTGCTCAATTCTCTTCCAATGTTCCTCACTAAAGACCTCAACATTGTAATAGGTTGCCAAGCAATCGGTATGAAACCATTCTGTATGAATTAATTTTTGTTGGGGCAGTTCAGCCGGAATAACCTCTAATTCGAAAACTTCCTTACCAAGATATTCACCATTTTCCTTTTCAAAGATGACATCAATAAGGTATTTGTCCGGATCCATGTCTAATAGATTATCGACCGTAATCCAAAGCGAACGCCACTGTTTCGGAAAGGCTGTTAAACCATCCTTATTTTGATACTGATAAAGAGGATCTGGATATAATCCTGGTGTAGATTTAAGTATGAGATCATCATGATCGTGGTAACACGGTAACTCAGATGGAACCAATCCTACGGATCGTACCGTAATATTCTCCTGCAAAGCAGAGTTTATTCGTACTCTTATATTCTTTAATAAGGTGCTAGATTTATAGGCAACCTGGAAGGAGTACGTTTCGTTTAAAAGTGCTGAACCTTTTGTGACAGCCTTTTCATTTAATTCTTGAGTAGCAAAAACCTTCGTTAAAGAACTTAAACATCTCGTTAAAAATTCTAGCTCCATTAGCCATTCTCCACTCTTTCTCGTATTAGATTATAGTACCCTGCCTCTAACGCATACGTAAAAAATGATAAACCGCTCCGATCATTCCAGCATGATTAGATAGCTTGGCAAGTACAATCTCTGTATTCTTTTGAAAAGAAGGAAGCAAGTAGTTGTTGATTTCTGCTTGAACTTCCTGTAAAAAACGCTCACCCCGAGCAGTGACCCCACCGCCGATGATGACTTTTTCCGGGTTGAAAATATAAATAAGATTTGAGATGCCCATCGATAAATAACGGTAAAACTGTCTGACAGCCTTCTGAATCTCCTCATCACCCTGATCGTATAAGTCAAAAATTTCTTTTCCAGTCCATGGCCGTTCTTCCTTATAATGATTAGCAAAATGAATTAATCCCGACACCGAGGCATTTTTTTCAAAGGGTTCTCCGTCAACAAGCATATAACCCCATTCCCCCGCACTGAATGAGTGCCCGGAATACATCTTTCCATCAATGACAATCGCTCCACCGATGCCTGTGCCCACAGTCAATGTAATAAAATCTCTTGAACCGTGATGACCTAGCCACATCTCACCAAGGGCCGCACAATCCACATCATTTCTAACTTCTACAGGCAGTCCAAGTGCCTCACTAACAAGCTTCTTAATGTCAATCCCCGTATAATGAGGGATTGTTTCACCGGCAGCGACAATCGTTCCCGTATGGAAATTAACCTGTCCGGCCGTGCTAATGGCAATTCCGCTGAGGGAATAATTTGCCACCATGGTTTTCCCCGCTGCTATTACTTTTTCAATGATTGCCTGACCGCCTAGATGGGCTGCAGTGTCCATCATAAAGTGAGAAAGAATATCTCCATTTTTGGTTACAATCCCATACTTAATTTGTGTTCCCCCGATATCAAAGGCTAGGTAGTGCTTCATCCGATGCCAATTCTCTCTGCAAAAGTTTTTGTGATTAATTGCGGTCTTGTTATCGCGCCCCCCACTACGATCGACCAAGCCCCTAATTCCAACATTTTACGTGCTTGCTCTGGTGTTTGGATGCGACCTTCGGCAATGACTGGGACGGGTAATAGTTTGGAAAGCTGTTCGACTAGTTCAAAATCTGGATCTAGTTGTTTGGGACTATCATTGGTATAACCAGAAAGGGTTGTAGAGACCATATCCGCACCGCATTCCATCGCATATTCGGCATCCCTTACGTTTGCAATATCTGCCATTACTAACGTATTACTGTGCTCATGAATATAATTGACCAAATCCTTTAGGGTTTCACCGTTGGGTCGCTTGCGATAAGTAGCATCAAGCGCAATTACATCAGCCTCTACTGCCAATAATTCCTTTACCTCTTTAAGGGTTGCTGTAATATAAATTTCACTGTCTGGGTAATCGCGTTTGACCAGCCCAATAATTGGTAGACCTGTTTGTCTCTTAATAGCAGCCACATCCACAGCCGAATTACTTCGGATCGCCTTTGCCCCGCCATCCTTAGCTGCCTGAGCCATTTTTGCCATTATTTCAGAACCGTGCAACGGCTCATCTTCAAGGGCTTGGCAAGAAACGATTAAATCATTGTGTATTGACGAAAAAAAAGGATGATTCCTCATATCATCATCTCCTTATTAAAATTTAATACACGTTTGTCCTTCATTCGGTAATGAAGGACAATTTTCATAAAATAGTATGCTATTAATATATTTTTTCTACTTCAACAATATAAGTGTTGATCAATCGCAGAATACGATCATTTAATTCAGACAGGGAAGCATAATCCTGCTGAACGACTGGTAGTAATGGTAACCTCGGGGACCCCGTTTCAATATTTCTTAGTGATAAAATATACTTACAAGCACCGTATAAAGAAGGGTAACTTAATAACTTTTTAATCACGCTATTAATTTCAAATTGTAATTTCTGGGCCTTTTCAAATTCATTTGCTCGATACAATTTATCGAGCGTACAGAATAGTTCCGGCATTACTCCATACGTTCCGCCAATGCCACCGTCTGCTCCCATAATCCGGCCGCCTAAATATTGCTCATCCGGTCCGTTAAAAACGAGAAACTCTTTTCCTGAATTTGCTTTTAATTGTTGTAATTCATAGACACTTTCGCCTGACATCTTAATTCCGATTACCTTTTCTTGAGCAGCCATTTTTTGAAATAGCGATTGAGTCAAATTAAATCCTGTTGTCTGTGGAATGTTGTAAATAATAAATGGTAAGGAGGTGCTATCGATTATCTCCTGCCAATGTTTTTCAACCGATTGCTCTGACAAACGATAATAGATTGCTGGAACGGCTGATATCGCATGCGCGCCGCATTTTTCTGCATGAATCGCTAGCTCCCTGCTTTCTTCTGTTGAGTTTGCTCCAACATGGACGATTATGGTTAGCTCTCGTCCAACCTCCTGCATGACGGCCTCTACGACTCTCTTTCTTTCTTCCGTTGTTTGCAGGATTCCCTCACCAGAACTGCCTCCGACATATAAACCAGTAACTCCGCTATTTACATAAGAACGGGAAAGGTTTTTCACTCTTTCTTCACAAACCTCGCCTGCGTCATCATAGGCGGAATACATTGCAACAAATACACCTTTAAATTGGTCTAAATCCCATGTTTTCATGTTGCTATCCCCTTTTTTGGATTTAAATTTTTTGTTATGAATACTATTTCTATAATTCTAGAAAAACACCACTAAAACGATGGGCGATTAAAAATTAAGGTTAGCGGACGTAATTGTTTCATTACATCCATCTTTTTGTAGAAAGATTTTAAACCGAACTATTTGTTTGTCTGAATTTAGATACTTTATGTTCCATTTTTGTAAAGGCAGAATTTGCTATCCACATAACTCCGTACGCTAGCAGACTGAAACTAAAGAATGGAAATAGTCCCGGAATAAGGATAATCACCATGCTAACTCCAATGGTAAGTGCAGCTATACTTGCGGTATGGAAAGGATGAGCAATGGCAATGATCAGTGCATGCTTAGCAACACTAAACAGCTTGATATCAAAATGAACATAAACTGGAATAAGTAATAAAACTGTCATTAAATAAAGGATTCCCGCAATCCATACGGCAATGAATAAGACCATATCCATCATACTTTCTGAACCTTTGAACAGCTGAAAATAATAATAGATACTACAGCCCGTTAACGTGGTAACCCACCCCAGAAGATTGGTCTTTAGAAACCCCTTACGGTACATTTCCCAAAAGGTCCGAAAAATTGGAACTTCCGTTTGTTTATTGATCCATTTCCGACAAATCGCAAACATCGTAAAAGTTGCCGGGAATATGCCCCCAATGCCTAGACCCACAAGGCAGAATAATATCCAGATTAATTGAAGGGCAAAGAACCTTGTGATCCATTCCATAATTGTGTTTAATTTCTCCATGTAGCCAGCTTGAAACATATTCCCACCTCTTTTAGATAAAATTTATCTACTTATATCTTTGCTTTGAGTGGCACGTGTTTTTCAATCAGCTGTTGAAAACGAACGGCCATTATTTTATCGCCTTCACCGTTTGGATGCAGCCCATCAGGCATATATTTTTCATACTCTTCTCCAAACAGTTTAAGCCCGTCTATATAATAAATGTTTTGATCGCCATGTCGAATTAACATATTCACGACTTGAACAATTTCTGCTCTCACTTTCTCCAGTGATAATCCAACTTCATTTTCAATTTTTTCTCGTTCTCTGTGAAAAATAGGAGAAATAATCGCAATCGGCACGTCCTTGTGCTTTTCACGAATCGTTTGGATAAATCCAATCAAGGCAGGAATAAAAGTTCGATCTGATAATGTCTTTCCCCCGACTATATTTATCCCGACACATAAGGAAATAAAATCAGCAGGCAGATCACGAATCATTCTTCCAACCATTGGTTCTAAATGACAATTTCCGCTATACCCAAGGCAAGTAAGGTTAAAATCCATCTGAGCGGCAGCAAGTGCTGGCCAGGTTTGCGATGGACTATCTGAATAATAACAATGAGTGATCGAACTTCCATACGTAATCCAGCGCAAACGGAAATCGTCTACCTGTTCCCACTCTGCCCCATCATCAATCCATATTCCCGAAATTTGGACAGGTACTTTCTGGGGTAAATAGATCTCTATCACCTTCGATTGACCAGAAAGGGAATCAAAGACAACGGTTGATTCCCCTGCTGGAATATAGGCGGTTTTTACTAGACTACCATCTATTAAACAATCCATCTCCATCCATTCAGCGGATTTAGCCATTCCAATCTGAATAGACTGAGTATTACTTCGAATTTTAATTCGAACACCCGCTGGCATCTCCGCTTGACCATTTATGCTATTAGGAAAGAAAAACTCCTTCTTCTCGAAAGGGATTCTCCAAGGCTTCAAGTAATCCTTTGTTCTTTCAAATGAAACGGCCCCATGAAACAACTTTTCAGATAATGGTATCTGTTGCAAGCTCATTCCTCCAATAATATCAAACTATGACTTTAACCAGTCCAACGAAAACTTAACAAAAGCAATGTCCATGTTATTCCAGTCTGAGTAATCATATACCCGTTCATACAGAACGCCAATTTCGCCAGTTTGCAGAACAGTGAGGCAAGAATAACCGTAGAAGCTTTCCTCAATTACTTTACTATATGGCCATGTTTTCCCGCCGTCTTCACTCAAACGTACGGTTCCTTTAACCCTTGTTTTTTCATCAGCTGGGTTAGAGAATAGAACCCGTACTTTTCCGTCACCTAAATCTGGATAAAGGACAACACTTGATTGACAGATAGGATCAATTAATTCCATGTCAAACGTTACCTCACCCCATGTTTCGCCACCATCCGTACTGG
The DNA here is from genome assembly GCF_059415045.1 of Ferdinandcohnia sp. SAFN-114. Classification (NCBI taxonomy): domain Bacteria; kingdom Bacillati; phylum Bacillota; class Bacilli; order Caryophanales; family Bacillaceae; genus Ferdinandcohnia; species Ferdinandcohnia sp. SAFN-114. The sequence goes on from NZ_JBPFDQ010000013.1 coordinate 55,582, forward strand.
TTGTGACTGCTGTTCTTTGAAGTCCATAATGATTACGCAAATAATATTTTAATTCACCTGTTGGCAATTCTATGACCTGGGACTCTGTTAAATACTGTTTTCCATTATTAATTGTCTGTGCAGTGAGAACCTCACCGTCAAGCTCCCTGCCATCATTTGGTGATTCACCACGCTGCCAAGTAACACCATGATCATCGCTATAAATACAAGCACATGATAGGTGGCCTGCTTCATTAGAAAAATAGATTGGGAACACTAATCGTCCTTTCTTTTCTCCGTGCTTCAACTGAATACCGCACCCAGGACCAGATCCAATAAACTTCATCCATTCTTCCTTAACCGATACATTTAATTCTCTTGGTTTGGACCAAGTAAGCCCATCGTCTTCACTTTGAATGATTTGCAAAAAGCATGTTCTTGCTTCTAGTAAACTTTCATTTTGGTCAATTCCCTTTTTAAAATAGATATTTCCTGCATCCTGACCATTATTGAAGACATAACCATTTTCATCAACTGTATAATTTGTTAAATTGTTTTCTGTATCATAAACTTTTCCTGAATCCGATAAAAAGTAAACATTTCCTTCATTATCAAATAACTTCCTACGTCCATCTGCATCGAAACCGATTCCCGGTTCACTATTCCATAGGCCAATTCCACCTGGCGAGTGGCAATAAATCATAAAAATGGTTCCTGTTTCTTCATCCTGTAAAAGTGACGTATCAATGGCCGCTGCCCCATCTAAACCTTCACCCGCAAATGCGACTAGCTTTTGAACAGGTCCCCAAGTCTCACCATGGTCTTCGCTGCGTCGAATCGTAGCATCTATTTGGTTCGGATTATCTGTTTGATCGACAATCCTTGCATCTATACCTGCAATAACCGTTCCCTTCGTTGTTGTAATCATTGAAGGTATCCGGTAAGCTCTTGAACCTGCAAGGTTTGGATAAAAAACTGCTTCAGCTTGGATATTTGACATATAATTCTCTCCTTGTTGTTTCAAAATAAATGTGGGTACCAATAGCACCCACATTTGTTTTTTTCTATTCATTCATCAAATCGGAAACTATAGGGGCTTTTTCTAACTCAGCAAGCAATTCATTCCCGCCATTATTCATCCAGCTTTCTACGTAGTTGTCCCATTCTTTGTCAATATCAACTTCACCAACAATCGCTTTCATTCTAAATTCGGCTACAATTGTATCAAGCTGTCCTTTATATCGCTTTTCAACTTCTTTAATTTTTGTTTCATTTAATAGATCATATTGATATGGACGGATTATCATTTTTTCCTTTACATCGTCACGTGCAAAGAACTCGCTTTTTAAAATATTTGTATATTCAGATTGGAACCATTGTACCCGTTCTTTGTCGTACGTACGGAAGTTATATGCCCAGAATCCTGAATTTCCTTCTTCAGCTGCAAATTCAGGACGAACTTTTAGAGCTGACTTATCAGGTGTGCCTTCCCAATCGGAATGCTCACCAACTTCACCATACAATGTCCATCTTGATTCATTATCAAAGTTAATATAATCAAAGATCTGGAGAATTCTCGCCAATTCTTCATCCGTTACATCCTTTGAAACATAGAATGCATCTGCTAGGTTTACAACAGGAAGAAATGCTCCCACACCTTGTTGTCCATTAGCTCCAATTTCTGGTGCTGTTCCTAGCAATTTCGCAGTGGAATCCGGACTTTCTACGATATTTTGCGGTGCACGGCCTTTTGCCCAATCATCCATGGCAAGATAGGAAGGCTGCGCAACATAGTATCCAATTTTGCCTTGCTTGTATTTTTCCCAACTTTTTTTGTCATCTAGTGTAGTAAATTCAGGATCAATGATCCCCATATCATACCACTTTGACATTAACTTCAAGAACTCTTTGTACTTTTGCGAGATTTCAGTTGTAACTAGCTTACCATCTTCCATTAAGTTAAACGTTGGTGCAACTCCAAACGCCCCCATTAGCGATGCAGCCCAGTTTGTATTATTATGCCATGGAGAAAGTCCATACGTATCATCCTTACCATTGCCATCAGGATCATCGAAAGTAAATGCCTTTAGAATTTCCTCCAGTTCCTCAATCGTATATGCCTGATCTGTATAATAGATTTTTTCTCTGCCTCCACTAGGTCCTACTTGCTTGATTTCACCTGGAGGTTCAATACCTAGTTTCTCCAACCAATCAAGACGGAGAGTTGGAGCCCAAACCAAACCATCAACATGAGCATATTGACCAATTAATTGCAAATATTCATTATCTGTTCCTTCTTTCAGGTTCATGATTGGTCCTGGAGGATTTTCAGATAACATTTTCATGTATCGAGGAGCATATTTTTCAAGCATTTCTTTCGGAATCGTCCTAGTTAATCCAGAATCATATAATTCTTGTGCTGTCTTTCCACCTGTAGTAAAGGCAAATGTATCAGGAAGATCGCCAGATGCAACCATTAAGTTTACTTGGTCAGAATTCCATGTATCAATTTTCGTATTAATGATATTAATGTTAAATTGCTCTTCTAATCTCTTTTGAACATAGTTCCCATCTTCCACCTTACCTCTTGTGAAAGACCCTGAAAGATTTAGTTCAAGCTCCTTAGAAAAGTCTCCTACTTCGGGTAAGCTTGCAACATCAACTTTTTCTGCTTCTTTACTAGCTTCGTTATTCGAACAGGCTGCAGTAAATATAAGTGCACTTGAGACAGCAGCTAATGAAAGTTTTTTCGCTAATTTTTTCATCTGAAAAATTCCCCCTTTTTAACCTTTTAATGACCCAATCATAATTCCTTTAATAAAATATTTCTGTACGAACGGATAGATCAGAACAATTGGCCCAATGGAAATCATCACTGTTGCTGCCCGTACATTACTTAGCATTAATTCTGCACTAGACATACCGCCACCGCCCATCTGAGCTCCTTGAGAATTTGAAATATCCATCGCCGTCAGCATGTCCCTAACAACAATTTGTAAAACCGTTTTTGAGTCATCCTGAATATAGACGAGCGCGTGGAACCATTCATTCCAATGATACACAGCTGCCCAGAGTGCTACAGTTGCGATTACAGGCTTGGATACTGGAATGATGATTTTTGTTAGGATGGTTAAATAATTCGCTCCATCCATAATTGCAGATTCTTCAAGCCCTTTATCAATGGTCATAAAATAGTTTCGCATAATGATAATAAAAAACACATTAACCGCTGAAGGCAGTATTAGCGACAAGCTATTGTTAAGTAATCCTAGATTTTTAATTAATAAGTAATCTGGGATCATTCCTCCAGAAAAGAACATTGCAATCAAGAAGAAAATCGTAAAGAAATTGCGGTAGGGCAAGTCCTTCTTAGAAAGGGGATACGCTGCCAATACCGTAAAACAAACAATTAAAGCTGTACCAATAACAGTTCGTATGATGGTATTTAGATATGCAACCATAATATTTTCATAGGTAAATACATACTGATACGCATCCGGAATCCATTTGTCAGGCCACAGATTTAAGCCAAGACTAGATGCTGATTCTGCGTCCGAAAAGGATAAAACTATGGTCTGCCAAAAAGGGTAAATGACCATTATTGAAAAGATAATAAATCCCGTTATGTTGAAAATATTAAACAATGAGATCTTTTTCCTAGATTTTGCTGCCATCTTTTATCCTCCTTTCTACCAAATTCCATGTTCACTTTTTCTTCGGATAATTGCGTTCGCACTTAGGATCAGTACGATTCCAACGACATTTTTAAACAACCCTACTGCAGTAGCATAATCAAACTGGAATTGCTCTAACCCACTTCGATATACATACGTATCAATAATGTCCGCAACTTCATAGACTAATGGATTGTACAAGTTAAGAATCTGGTCAAATCCTGCATTTAATACACTTCCAAGTCTCAGAATAAATAGAATAATGACCATAGGCATAATGGAAGGAAGCGTTATATGAATCATTTTATGAAATCTGCCTGCTCCGTCCATGTCAGCTGCTTCGTATAATTGCGGATCTATCGATGCTATCGTTGCTAAATAAATAATGGCTCCCCATCCAATCTCTTTCCACATATCAGTCAGGATTAATATCGGAATGAATGCCGTTTTATCTGACATGAAATTGATAGGTTCCCCGCCAACAAGAGTAATAAAGAAATTAATAATTCCCCGTTGCGGAGAAAATACTTCAATAACCATGGCGGATAAAATTACCCAAGACATGAAATGCGGTAAATAGGAAATGGATTGACTCACCTTTTTAAATTTTTCATTTGTGATCTCATTTAACAAAATGGCAAAAATGATTGGTGCTGGGAACACAACGATAATTTTCAGTAGACTGATCACAACTGTATTTTGCAGTGCCCTTAAAAATAAGAAATCACTAAACAGTCTCTTAAAGTGTTCAAAATTATTCCATGGACTATCCCATATACCTAGACCTGGTGAAAAACTTTTGAAGGCGATTAAGATCCCATACATCGGAATGTAGTGAAAGAGAAATAACATGCCCATCGGAATCAACATCATGATGTATAGCATCTTCATTTTCTTCATACGAACCCACGTCGTATTCGCCTGCCGCTGTGGCTTTGCTTTGGCCTTTTGGACTACAGTTTGCATTTAAATATCCTCCCCTCTCTATTATCTGTAAACGTTTTCTATAATCAGAATAATATAAATTGTTAATTGATAGTTTTACTTTCTTTAGGAAAAATAACACTATTTAAAGATATAATAAAAAAGGCCACTCCCAAGAGTGAGCCTCGTTAATTAAGGGCTGGAATGACTATTGTCACCTTTGTCCCTTGCCCTTGTTCGCTTTCGATATCAAGCCCATATTTTTCCCCGAAATGGAGCTTTATTCTACTATTTACATTGTAAATACCGGCTTTCTCTATCGAAGCTGCAGCCAGGTGGCTTTTAATAACCGTCAGATCTTCATCTCTGATGCCAGCTGCGTTATCCTGTACAATAATATAGATTTTGTCCTCTCTTATCTCGCACGAAATATGAATTGTCACCATATTCTTTGTTTTCCTTGCACCATGATTAATGGCATTTTCGATTACCGGCTGCAGAATAAGTTTAACCGTTTCATAATTCATTACACTTTCATCAATGTCCCAAATACATTCAAAATTATCAAAGCGATACGACATAATGTTAATATAGTTTTTTGTATAGACGATCTCTTCCCGAAGCGTTATCATAAATTTTTCTCGGTTCGTGATAAAGCGGAAAAGTTGGCTTAAGGAAGCAATCATTTCAGTAGCTTTATCCGTCTCATTCGTTTCTACCAAAAAGAGCAAATTATCCAAGGTATTATATAAAAAATGAGGATTAATTTGCGACTGGAGTGCATTCAGCTGCAGCTCCCGCTTTTCATACTTTAATTGAACTTTCTCTTGATTTGTCATGATGGTCTCATGAATCAATTCTTCTATTCTCTCAATCATTCTATTAAAATTTTTTGTAAGTGAATCCACTTCATTGATTCCAGATAATTTTTCTACCACATCGTAATGGGAGCCCTTGAGATCAAATGTTTGTAATAACTCATTCAACTGCCCGATAGGTCTCAGCATTCTTTTCGAAATCCAATATGCAAAAATAAGCAGCAAAAGCAGAATAAAAAATAATAGATAAAGGTCACTAATAAATAATTGATTAACCTGTTTTTGAACATCTGAATAATTGTATTTTGAAATAAATTCCCAGTCCATACTAGTAATTTCGGTGCTGTAAGCATGAAAATTTTTCCCTTCATCCCGTAACACCTTTTCTTTATTATCAAAAACTTTACCGACTTCTAGTGGATTCTGATGAGATATTATCCTATTATTCTTATCAGCAATCAGCATTTCAAGGCCGGTTTGCTGCCAATCCAAATAATATTTTTCCAACTGATTGTTTTCAATATCAACTGAAATAAAGCCTATAATTTTTGAAAAGTCGATTGGGGAATAGATAGGCATTCCAATCACAATCGTCACATTATCAAGACGGTCCTTTTTTAATTTATAGCTAATTTTCTTCCCTGCCCCCGCCAAATCTCGTTTAAAATCTTGATCTAATTTCTGCGGTGCATTATGCATATTAGTATATAAGATCTTTCCGGAAGCATCGTAAATTCTAATGTTTTGCCTTCTTAATTCAAAGAATTGCCTGCTATCTACTAATTCATAGCCTATTTTTTCGTCATCATGTTCCAATATGAGCAGCTGAATTTTGCTATTATGCGCAATTCGTGATATTGTCATCTCCCGTTGATTGATCTCATTGTTTAACAACCGAGCCATTCTTTCATGTAATGAATGGTAGCTCTCCTGTAAATCTGCTGATACGAGCTGGGAGGTTTGTATATAGAGAATCCCGATAAAGAATAATATCGGCAGCAAAACAGTGATTACAAAATAAAAAAAGAAGCGTTCCCTCAAACTTATTTTCATGCCGTTCTTTTTATTTATCTGGAGGAGGTTACTGTAATTTCTGCTTTTTTCATACTTCTTAATTGATTCAACTAACTGATAAAGTGGCTGAATCACTTTTTGACCAATCACCCTAGAAAAAATAAATGCAACTATTGCCGTACAAACAAATGTTATCGCAATCGTCTTCCATATAAGTTCCATTTGTTTTTGATAAAAACCTAATGGCTCCTCATAAATAAGCTTAAAATTATAATAGGGTATACTCGAATAATAAACTCCTGTATCACCCCAATCTACATTTAGTGCATTTTGATTATTGAACATTTTCTCAATTTCTGTAGGGATTTTGGTCGTTGCCTGTTCCCCTTTAAAAAACATTTTGCCATTTTGATCAAACAATTGAATCTTGTCCGCATAGAAGAGAGAATCATCCAATTTTTTTGAGTTGATAAATAGCAAAATGACCCCTTTGTGCACGCCATCTGCGGAAATAATATTCGTCCCAAATAATAAATGATTATTTAAATCTTCGGTCTCAATGGACTCTTTTACCGATTTTTCATCTGCTGAAAAAGGTATATCAATCTTTCTGCTTGCTTCTCCCAAGTTAATAAAATGAAAATTGCGCTCCACTTCCTCTTTTACCTTCATGCCATTAAACTTGAAATCTACATATTTTTGATCAGAACTATATTGAGTGTTCGGTGTAACAATAAGGATATTATCAATAAGTCTGTTATTCTGCCTAATCGTATTCAAATAATCTTCCAGAGCCGCAACCTCGTGATATTTCTCAGATGGACTAAATTCGGAACTGCTCAATTCATCTATATATCGGATAACGATCTCGTTTGTTTTCAAATTGTTTGTTGTATTATAGATTTCGTTAAACTCCATTTGTAGCTCATAAGAAATCTGATCCATTCTTAACTGTACAGAAGTTTCTTTCTTTTCTTCAATAAAGCTTTTAATTTTTATATAAAATAAACTGCTTAATAGCAACAAAAATATAAAAACTGTGACTAACGAGAACTTTAATAAAAAGGTGTGGAAGTGAATGTTTTTGTTTTTTTCTGTTTTTAATTTCATGATTATCTCCTGAAGACTGACCTTTTTTACTGTCTTCTAAACACAACAGGGGTAACACCTGTTTCATTTTTAAATACTTTGTTAAAATACGAGTGACTTTGAAAACCAACCATGTCCGAAATCACTTTTACTTTATAATTCGTATTTCTAAGAAGCTTCTCTGCTTCTTCTACTCTAATCTTATTGACATAATCGATAAAGTTTTGACCTGTTTCCTTTTTGAAAATCGCACTGAAATAGGCTTGATGTAAAAATAGCTTGTTTGAAATATCCTCTAACGTAATACGTTCCTGATAATTTTCTTTCACATATTCCTTGGCCAACAAAACATAGCTGTTAAAATCTTTTTTATCCTTATTGATTAAATCAAAAGATATCGTTTCCAACATTTGAATCAGCCATCTCTTTAATTCTTCTAAAGAATCAATCTCGTAAATTCTTCCTAATACATGCTTTTGATCAATTGATGAGAGTGATAGTCCCTTCTCTTTCAGACGAAACATAAGAATAATAATGAGTTCGGAACACGAACTCCTTATTTCGGCAATCGGTAAACCGCAAACCCGCTTGTATGGTTCAAAGAAATGATTGACCGCATCAGTACTATTCGTTACTGTACCATTTTTCATTGAATTTATAAGATGAGCTTCGATCGTATTAACATGATCTAACATTGAATTTTGGAGCATGGTTTGATTTTCATTATTTCCATCAACAGCTAAATCTTCGTAAAAAATAACCATTTCATATTCATTGAAATATTTATAGCTATACGCGTAAACCGCTTCATTATAGGAACGGTTAATTTCTTGATACTTATATGACGGATTACCGATCCCAACAACAAAATTCTTTTGATTGATAAACAACTCACCGAGATTGTCTCTTAATGTATCAATGAACAGGAGAAGTTTCGGCCTTAGTTCCTTTTTCGCAATAAGTTTCGTATCTGTTATTAACACAATAAGACTGTTCCCATAGAACAAAATAGGAATCTGATAACGATTCCAAAAGTCCATAGCCAGTTCGGTAACCTTCTGACGAATTGAGAAAGTAGACGTTTCTTTAAACAGTCGATCAAAGGAAAAAATGACTACTCTATAGCTTTGTGCCTGGATATTCGACTTGTCAGCATAATTAGATAGATTTGTGCCTTTAATTAAATCTAAAAGCATCAATTCCTCAATATCCCACTGACTATCCAATTGATTTGAATTTCTGGCCGCTTCGTCTTCCCTTAATTCTTCTGCCAACTTCCTGAAAACATTGAAAAAGTCACTTTTCATTAATGGCTTCAACAAATAGCCCTTCACCCCAAATTTAATGGCATCTTGGGCATATTTAAAATCATCATAAGCACTAAGAATAACTACTTTTGTTTCGGGGTAAGATGTGTTGACTTCTGCAGCAAGCTCTAATCCTGTCATCTCAGGCATAAGAACGTCTGTCAAAACGGCATGGGGACATTCTTGTTTTATAAGCTCTAATGCATGAACACCATTTTCTGCAGTACCAACTACTTCAAAACCTACTTCACCCCAAGGAAAAAAATGAGCCAATCTGTCACGGATGTTTTTTTCATCATCAACTATGATTATCTTGTACATAGTACCCCCCCTTTTTCTTTTAATATTCGGAAAAGATAATGTTTTTGTATTAGTATAACAAAATAAAGATTTGTCAAAAAGCTAATCTATCATTTTATTAGAGGTACTTATTGGATTAGAATACAAGATTCATAGTTTCTTCATAATATGAAACACGAATTGTTGGATTTACTTATGCAATATCTTCTGTGTTTTTAGTTAGAATAAAAAAAGTACCTATAGACCAAACACTTTTTACAAGCGTCCTATCTATAGGTACTATTGAATCCAATTCTTATTTATTAACTGGACCTTTTGTGATTTCGGTAAGCGTTGAATTGATTGCAAAGACTTTTCCGTTAACGCCGTTGATGCCAAATCCGCCTAATCGTTTCGTATGCATGTCGAGATATTTTTCAGCGGTTTCTTTGGTCTCGAATAAATAGATTCCACCCGCTTCTTTTGTTTCTGGATTTTCGGTCCAAATTTTCCAGATGAAACCTGTTTCTTCATTAATACTTCTGGCCAAATCAGAAAACGCTCCAGCCATTTCATCTCTGAATGGTCCATCCATTTTAAAATCTACCTGTAATACGTATGCCATAGTGACTCTCCTTTTTATACAGTTTGAAGTTCAGATACTTTTTGTCTGATTCCTTTTAAAGCAGTAGACCATGCGACAACATCGTCTATCGTTTTATGTAAGGAGTCCTCATGGAAAGGGGCAGGATTAAATTTACTCATATCTTGAAAGTCAGTAAATAGACTCATCGCAACGGAAGGCCCAACTGTTGCTACCTTTGGCACTGTTAAAATAAGGCGTAAATCATTTGCAGCTGTCACACCTAAAGTTGATCCATAGCTTACAATTCCCGCTGCTTTATGATTCCACTCAACATAAAGATAATCAATTGCATCCTTCAACCCAGATGTAATAGCCTTATTATATTCCGGAGTGACAAATATAAATCCATCGAGACTACTGATTTTTTCTGACCATGCATGTGCTTCTGGAGCTTGATAGTCCTGTGACATTATCGCCGGAATAGGCTCATTAAATTTCGGTAGGTTATAGTCTTTTATATCTACTAATTCAAATTCTGCATCAGTTCTTTTATCCGCGATTGATTTCACCCATTCCGCGACTTGTAAATTTACCCTTGAGTCTCTTGTGCTACCTGTAAGAATACCAATTTTAATCATGTTTTCTCCTCCTAAAAAGAAATGTTATTTCGTATCTACATTTAGTTTAGCAAGGGCGAAAACAATTTGGCACCAACAGTAAATTAGAAGTGTTGTTTATCCAACACTTTTAATAAAGTGTATAAAAAGTAGAGTGATCGTAGGACTTATTAGCCCTTGTCCACACACTAGACTGGGACGTGGGATCTGTCCCTGTGTCCCAGTCACAGCATAAAGAGAACGAATGTTAAGGGTAATATTAATACAGGCAGCCATGAGATTGATAGAAAGGCGCCTTTTTTGTAGCCTGCTTCTGGAAACGGAATCGAGGCTGGATTAAAGAACCAGTTTGCTATTCGATTTAGTTTCGACTTTTTCATTGGGAAGTCGGGAACCTCGACCGTGAATTGATCGAGTTTCTCTTTTAATTCTTTGTCAAATTGGTCGTTATTCAATCCTCATTCACCTCTAATTCTACTTTTAGTTTTTTTAGTGCTCGATGCAGCTTTGATTTTACCGTTCCGACTGGGATGTGTAGGATCGTGGAAATTTCTTTTTGTGTGAGATCGTGGTAGTAGGTCAGCAACACAATCGCGCGTAAGTCTTCCGGGAGCGATTGGATCGCAGTTTGTACGGTTATTTTTTCGTCGGAGTTTTCATGGTGCGGATAACGTTCTGCCAAAAGCGGCAACAAGGTTCGAAATAGACTCTGTCTCCTTAGACGCGTCATCATCGTGTTATAAGCAATTTGATAGAGATAGGTTTTGAACTGTCCTTTTTCCGGATCAAACTGATGATATTTACGCTGCAGCTTTTCAAACGTGTCCTGAACAAGGTCGATGCTGAGTTGCTCGTTGTTTGTGTACCGAAAAATAAACTGGTAAAGAGGGGCTTTGTACATTTTGTAAATGACTTCTAATGCTTCCTTATCCCCTCGTTTTAATTGAAGAATTGCCTCGTCAACGCTACTGTAACTCATCAGACCACCGCTTTTTAATTCCTTTATATACATATGCCAGCTTTGTAACGAACCACAAAAATGTAATCAAACTGAAGACAACCGTCTGATGAATAAAAAATTGAATGAACGGACTATCGATGGTGTCCCCTCGTAAAAGGAAAACCAATAATCCGATAATACATAAAAATGTATACACAGCTGCAATTGTAATAATTGTATCCCATCTAGACCAATAAAAATAGATGTTCGATTTCGTAAAATCAATATCACCCTTATGATCCCGGACCACCTTTTTATTCAATGAACCAATCACTATTGCAAAAACAGATCCAAGAACGGCAACCACAACAGAACTTACAATCCACCCTATGATTGTTGTCATTTTTCGCACTCCCTCATTTTTGTTCTTACTTCTTATACTAATGAGGGGAGAAAAAGGTTCATTTTTTCTAGAAAGATATCTATTTTTTCATACTTTTTTGGAGAGCGAGCATTTCTTCTGCTAATTTGTGGATACGTTTTTTAAGACCTTGATTGGTGATTTCATTGTCATCATCGAAGTTATCATTATGTATGAAGACTTGATGCACCGGTACTGTCCCTTTTAAGTAGGACAGAATAGGCTTTAAATGGTACTCCGAGACGAGAAAATGCTTTTCCGTACCACCAGTTGTAATAATTCCCGTCACTTTATTCTTGAAAGAATCAACTGGGAAAAAGTCTAACAGGTTTTTTAGCACCCCTGAAATCGACGCCTGATAAATTGGTGAACCAAAAACAAGCATATCTGCCTCTAATATTTTATTTACTACTTTAATTGTATCATCATTGTAATAGCTTAATGGGCTTCCATTCACAAATTCAACCTCAAAATCCTTTAGGTCTAGTAATTCAATTTGAACGGAGTAATCAAGTGATTTAATATCAGCCAACACTTCATAGACCGCCTTCGAAGTTTTTGCCCCAATCAGTGAACCTGAAATACCAACAACCTTCATATCGTGAACCTCCTAAATGTCATTTGATCCAGTCTTAGCGTTCACTTAAAAATGATCATTTATGATTGTTTTTCAGGCGTTAGTTAATCTTGAAAAACTAAAAGACCACAGTTGTTGGACTGTGGTCTTTCCATGCTGTGCCACTATACTTGATGTTGTCTTTATACTCTGGAATAGTAACGATGAACTTGGACAAGGAATCCTGTATGTCCAAGTTCAAATCATACATTTGGCCTTTAATGAGATAGGCTCCGCTTTCAGCGATGTTTGGCTTATCTTAGTATGATTTTCCCAAAGGAAAATATATGATAACAAAACAAAAGTGAGAACTTAGATCCCTTGTCCCACCATTTTTTTTACAGGGGCAAGCTTGATAAGTTATGGGATAGGGACACATCAAAAAACGGGAGATAGTCCTCTTATTAGGAATGTTAGCTACAAGATTGTTCAGTTTGACTTCGTGAAGTTTGCAGCTGAAAATTTTATGTCAGAAAATTGAAATCACTGTTATAATTAAGAACAGTCCTTCCTATTAACTGGAAACTTCAAACAACAAATGATGCACTAGATTACTGACATAAGGGGAGAATATAATGGAACAACTAGTGAAAGAGTTAACTGCAATTCATGGTCCATGTGGCTTTGAAGAGGATGTCGCAAAATACATAGCCAGCCGGTTAAAGGGGAAAGTGGACCATATGGAGGTTGACGGGGCAGGTAATCTTATTGTCTCTAAAAAGGGCAACCAAGTGGGGCCCAAAATTGTCGTTGCAGCTCATATGGATGAGGTAGGCTTTATCGTGAAAAAGATAGAAGAAAATGGACTTATCCGGTTTGAAAAGCTAGGAGGACATGACGATCGAATTCTTCTATCACAACGTGTCCAAATCAAAACATCCAAAGGGTTACGCTCAGGTGTTATTGGAACAATTTCAGCCCATATGATGAAATATGATGACCCCAAAAAGGTTAGACCACATCAGCGCCTATATATCGATGCAGGTGCTTCTTCTAAAAAAGAGGCAGAGGAATTTGGCATTAAAATTGGAGATCCGATTACGTGGTACCCACATTTTGATCATTTGTCAGAAACTCGAATTGTTGGAAAATCATTTGATGATCGAGCAGGCTGTGCTGTATTAATTCAAGCATTAGAGGAATTGGACAAGGATGATTTTTCGGGTGAATTTGTAGGAATCTTTACTGTCCAAGAAGAAGTTGGACTACGAGGAGCACGGGTTGCAAGCCATCAACAAAATGCCGATGTTGCCATTGCCCTTGATACAACAGCCGTTAGCGATACGCCAGAAGAAATGATGGATCAAACATTAGCAATCGGATATGGCACAGGAATAAAGGTACTAGATTTCAGCTTGATAGCAAATAAAAAGGTTCGTGATCACCTAATTGAACTAGCAGATGCTAGTCATATATCATACCAATTAGAGGTTTTCCCTGGAATTGGAACAGATGCAGGAGAATTAAGTCTTGCTCACCAAGGTATTCCTACTGGTGTTTTATCCATACCTTCAAGATATGCACATTCTTCAATTGAAGTAATTGACTTGAATGATCTTGAAGCAACAAAGAATTTATTAGTTGCTTTTGTAAAAAACATGAGATATTCAAACTCTTATAAATTCACGATTGAATAGAAAGCTTTTTAATCCTAGAGTGTATACAAAGTTAGCAATGACTTTGTATACACTCTTTTGTATGAATATTGTTAATGATTCTTGCAAATTGAATAATTCCTTGTAAAGAGTAGAAAGTAAAAAATAAACTACATTGGAGGAATGATTGTGGGTAGATGTGAGCTCTGTGGACGTAGTGAAGTTGAAACAACGATTCATCATCTACTCCCTAAAGAGTTAGGAGGTACCTTTGGTGACACGGCTACCCTCTGCATCCCATGTCATAAACAAATTCATGCATTGTATACAAATAAAGAGATTGCTACTCGGTTATCGACATTACGAGAACTAAGAGAAGACGAAATGCTTTCACGATTTATTAAATGGATTCGAAAACAACCTCCTACCAAAATAATGAAGAATAGAAAATCGAACGGTCGAAGAATGAAGAAGAAATAGGCTTTTACATAGAAACGCGTCCTCTGAACATACTATACGTACATACGTTTGGAGGGATTACAATGGAAACAACGGATTTTAATCAAATTTATAAAAAATACAAGCAACAAGGTGAAGAGCAGGCTCGTTTAGAAGCTGTAGAAACAGATTCTACAAAGGAAAGTATCGTAGCAGTTCGTAAAAACGAAGATGGCGACATAATCGCGTTTAAGACAGAAAGCGGCAGGGAATTGGATTATATAACAGCTCTAAATGAGGCAAAAGCAGGCATGCTCGCTCATGTAGATATATTCCATAAATATGGCAGAGATATACTCCGTAGCGAACCAGATGGAATAAAAGAAAACAACTTAGATAATCTTCCTGATTTTTAGTTGCTTTAGATCAATTTTGATCAAAGAATTATGAAGAATTTGGAAAAGTAGTAAGCATGGAAATAACTTTAGATTAATTAAAATGTAAAAGAATAAAAAGGCGTAGCCCTTTATAAGGCTTCGCCAAACGACAGCCAATTATAACACTGTTTACCTTTTGAAAAGCCCTGCTGCTAATGCTGCTTCAAAGCTTTCTCTAGCAAAATCAAATGGATCGTCTCCAGCATTTTCCCAGTGCATATACATTAAGCGTGGTTCATCAAATAGCCAGTGGTTATGAAGGGCAGTAACTATTAATCCTCTTTTTCTTAATTCTGTCATAAATGGGTTAACTTCTCGTTGAAGGACTACCGATTCGCCTAAGTTCAAACCGTTATTTTCAAAGGAAAGGGCAAATGGGAGAGCTAAAGGGGATTGTGTCTGAAGCCTCAAGATTGTTGCATCAATGTCACGGAGGCGTTGGACAACACAAACTGGAGTTGCTGTTATAACCTCACCCCCTATAATATCAGCAAGTTGTTGGCACTTTGATGTACCTATACCCCTGACTTCGCTATTAGGATTTCTTCTATTTAAATGTGTGTCAGCTTTACGTGACCCAAACCAATTTCCGAAGGGATCAGATTCTCTTCTACTCATTAAATTCACCTCCTTGTCCCTGTTATATTAGCAGGTTATTCTGAGATGATGTGAAATGAATGGACGAATAGTAAAAGTCAAAAGCCTTTTTTAATAAATGTGAGATTATTCGTTAATAGATTTAATAATTTTACGGGTTCTTCTAATTTAACCACACTCCCAATGGAGCAATTAGCCATTTCATATTTTACCAATATATTTATGAGAATAAAAAATAGAGAAGCTAAAACTTCTCTATCTTCATTTTAACTCTATTTAGTTCATCAAATTATAAAGATCATTCCGACGAATTACGAACAAATTCCGGTCAAAAAATTCACTCACACAGCTTTATGCTTCCAGCCTTTACCCTCTTCAACAAAAAGGATTCCTAACTCGTGATGCTCGCCTTCGTATAGGGCACGTT
Source organism: Ferdinandcohnia sp. SAFN-114 (assembly GCF_059415045.1). Taxonomy (NCBI): domain Bacteria; kingdom Bacillati; phylum Bacillota; class Bacilli; order Caryophanales; family Bacillaceae; genus Ferdinandcohnia; species Ferdinandcohnia sp. SAFN-114. The sequence continues at coordinate 71,340 of NZ_JBPFDQ010000013.1, forward strand.
GTACATACCTGACCTCACCGTTAATATCTAACACATCAACCTTACATAAGGCACGATTTTTTTGAAGAGCCATGTAAAATTCCTGAACGTTTTTTACGTGAATGCCGTTCACCTTTGAAATGGTCTCACCAATTTTAATCTGCATTTTGTCAGCTGGTGATTGTGGAATGATGCCTAAGACGAGTAGGCCATGATTGCGTTTTGAAAAGATGGATTGTCTCGCTTCATCGTTAAAATAGTGTTGCAGGTAGATGAGTTCCCGACCTGCCAGTGCAAAACAGGCGGCAATAATCGCCGTAACAGGATACCAAATGCTAGCAAGTGCTAACCCTGAAATTACGATCCCAAGAATGATCACGCGTTTCCCGACAACGGGGATACTCTCGGTTGGGAGCATGCTTTTTACTTTATGAAAAAATCCAATTCCAAACGGCACTAAAATGAGCGAGTAAGCTTGTCCAGATACATTGAACACTGGCCACCATTCATATTGCGTGGTGAGTGCCTCACCTGGAATAAGTAAGAACACGGGTGCAAGCCATAGTCGTTGTGAAATATGGGTACCGACCGGAAGCCCACGTTTACTTTTTAAAAGATCAGGTGACGTGCCAATATGACCTCTTTTCAGAATCAATATTCCTTCTGCTAGTATAAGGGCGCCAAGTAAGATTGCGATCGCCGCCAGACTTGTATTGCCCATGTCATCTAGTAATCTCGCAATGAATTTATTTTCAATTGATAGATTTGATAATAAAATAATTCCGAAAAACGATACCCCTAAAATATAGGCTGGAGATAGTAGCCGTGTATTGATCGGTAAACTGAGTAGTAAAGTGACAATTGCAATTAATACGATGCTACCCAATGGAATGACGACACCGGCTGCAATCGTTACAACTGATATAAGCAGTCCCGCAAGCCAACCACCAGGTAGTAGAGATCTCAGGTCATAAAAACCATCTTCAACTCTTATATGGAAAGCGCGTCGCTCACGTTTGACGCGGAAATAGCCTAAAAGTACACAATATCCTGCAAAATAATAAAACATTGGATTTAGGAAAAAGCGTCCAATCCCCTTTGCAAATTCAAGTAACCATGCTTCAACCAATCTTTTCACCACCTATGGATATGACTTGATATGTAAAAATTTTCGTTCGATTTACTAACTTTTATTGTACCAAATACTTGATATAAAGTGAAACTCAATCAGTGAGGGATTTTCTTCCTCCCTCACTGATAGTTAGTTGGGTCCCGGAAGGCTTTTAACATGGATGAAAATAGGTTTTGTCCGATAAAAAATGGAGAATGTCCGCTATATTTGGAATTATGTCCGATATCCTGGCAACTGTGTCCGATAAAATCGAAATATTGTCCGATAACTAAAACCTATTTAAATAGTCTGCCTTCCGGGTGAACCGGAAGGCTTTTAATTTTACCGAAAATGGAGTTAGTCCGATAAAAAGTGGAGAATGTCCGATATATTCAGAGTTGTATCCGATATATTTGGATGAATGTCCGATATCCTGGCAACTGTGTCCGATAAAAACGAAATATTGTCCGATATCGAAAAAACTGATTAGATAGTCTGCCTTCCGGTGAACCAGAAGGGTTTTAATTTTGCCGAAAATAGGTTGTGTCCGATAAATAGTGGTCAATGTCCGACATATTCAGAGTTTTGTCCGATATCCTGGCAACTGTGTCCGATAACTAAAACCTATTTAAATAGCCTGCCTTCCGGGTGAACCAGAAGGGTTTTAATTTTGCCGAAAATAGGGGTATGTCCGATAAAAAGTGGAGAATGTCCGATATATTCAGAGTTGTGTCCAATATATTTGGATTTATGTCCGATATCCTGGCAACAATATCCGATAAAATCGAAATATTGTCCGATATAAGAGTTCACCTGCCTCTCGGATAAAGATCTGAATGCTACTAATGCAAAAAAACACCTCTCCGACTGGGAGAGGTGCACGTAAATCTTATTTAAAGAGTACTTCCATTGCTTTTTGGAGTTGTAGGTCGTTCTTTTTGTCTCGAATGGACTCGATGACTTTTGCTTCGATTGCGCCGGCTGTTTTTTCGTTAATTGTGCCGGTTGCTTCTATATTATTTGCTTGTTGGAAGGCTTTTACCGCAATGACGGTTTCTCCACTGAAGTAGCCGTCCTCACGCCCTGGGTCGAATCCTAATCCCTTCAGCATAATTTGTGCGTTTTTGATTTTTTCATTGTTCATGTTTTGCGTTAGCTCTTTTTCAAATTGAATTGGGTTCGCATAGAAGTATTCAGGTTGCTTTGCCTCGACTGTTGGCTCAATTCCTTTTTTGTGAATCCAGTTGCCATCTGGTGTTAACCATTTGAACATCGTTAACTTCAGGTTACTGCCGTCGCCCATGTCGCGCGCTTGCTGAACAGTTCCTTTTCCAAATGTTTTTTCACCGACGATGTCATAGCCACCTGCTTCTTTTAAGGCACCTGCTAAAATTTCAGATGCGGAAGCACTACCTTGGTTTGTGAGTACAACAATTGGGTATTCCTTTTGTTTTTCAAGAGTGGAGAAGAAGCGCTGTTTTTCACCATCTCTGTTTTCGATTTGAACATATGGCTTATCCTTTGTTACAAGTTGTTTTAGAATTTCTTCAACACTTTCTAAAAGTCCACCAGGATTGCCACGAACATCGATGACCAGACCCTCAATGCCCTTGTCTTCTAGCTCATTCAGACCAACAATGAAATCCTCTGCTGTTTCTTGAGCGAATGATGTGATTTCAATATATCCAAGCTTTTTATTATCATATTCCTTCAAATCTGTGTAGACTGTTTCAATTGGAATGGTATCACGGGTTACTTTTACATTCATAAGCTCGGTTACACCTGGTCTCATGACTTCTAGGGTAACAACTGTTCCTTTTTCACCGCGAATTTTTAATACGGCTTCATATAGATCAAGGCCTTCGATGCTTTCGCCATCAATTTTGATGATTTGATCATTTGGCTTAAGACCTGATTTTTCAGCAGGAGAATCCTTGAATGGAGCGACAATTGTAACCTTGCCTTCCATCATACTTACCTCTGCGCCAATTCCTTCAAACGATGATTCTAATGACTCATTGAACTGGGCAGCTGTTTCTTCATCCATATATGCAGAATACGGGTCATCAAGTGTGCTGACCATCCCCTGAATGGCACCCTCAATTAATTGTTTTTCGTCCACCTTTTCAACATAATTAGATAAAATCATGTTGTATGCTTGACCGATTTTAGATAGATCGTTTTTGTTTTCCTTTGTATTTTCATTGTTTTGGCTTGGTTGCTGAACGAGTGGTTGTTCGTTGTTATCAAGCAACTGAACCACTAAAAACGTGACACTCGCTCCTAATAGTAAGGATAGTACCATGTATAATGCGACAACTTTACGACTCACCTATTTGTTCCTCCTCCGTTACGAATACAAATGCATACCGTTAATTTTTGTAGCTTTTACGTTCTTATTCATCCCTTACCCATGATTAATAGTCGAAAAGTCTTGTTTGATCATTTTGCCTGGACCTTTTTGACTATCCAGTGAGAGTTGCAGGAAAAGGCACCACACCTGCGTTAGTGCGATGCCTTTGTATAAAAATATGTAATGCTTGTACACTTTATGACAAAAATGAGGCCACGCCTCAACGTGTAATAGGTAAAAATTTTTGTTCCTTTTCCATTATAAAAGTTTTATTAGAATGAAGTAAAGAAAAATGTAGTCAGTTAAGGGCTAGTGCAGTAAGATAGAAGAAATCTTTTTTCTAGGAGTGGTTTTGGTGGCATATGAAATTCGCGAACTAAAGACGGCTGAGGAATGGAAAGTAGCGTTTCCTGTTATGAAGCAATTACGGACACATCTGGACCTCGAGGAGTTCGTTGCATTGGTGACGGGCATGAAGCCACAAGGGTATAGAATGTTTGCTTTATTTGATAACGGTAAGGTTGCGGCGGTTACTGGGGTCGCGCAACAGCTCAATCTTTATTACGGAAATCACATGTATGTCTATGATTTGGTGACAGATGAGGCCGGGCGGTCAAAAGGCTATGGTGAAACACTACTTTCTTATATTCATGAGCTTGGTCGTGAATTGGGCTGCGGGTTGGTTGCATTGACGTCTGGACTGCAGCGTGTGGATGCGCATCGTTTTTATGAGGAGAAGATGGGATATGAGCGAAAGAGTTATGCGTTTGTGAAGCAATTATAGAGTAGGACGGTCTCATTAAAAAGTTTTTTTCGCTATCGTCCATAAAAATTTTTTATTGGCCATATTTTCATATTATTAGCTATATTTATGAACTATCAGCCGTATTTCATTATTAGTAGCCATAAGTTGTATTCTCCGGAAATTTCAAAGCATCGATCCCCTTAAGGACCGATGCTTTTATGTTAATATCTGTCTGATTCTTGTCCCATATTTTTAGATTTCTCCACTGCATCTTTTGCAGCAGCTGAACTTGTATCAGTTGTGTCCATTGCTTTTGCGAGACCTTCTCTTACACGTCTGCCATAGTCCTCGTCTGCATTGGTGAAGTACTCCAGCATTTTATTTTGGATTTCTGGTCGACAAACTTTTAAGTTATCAACCAAATTACTGATGAGTTCATCCCTCTCTGCGTCCGAAAAGGCACGATACGTCTCACCTGCTTGTCCAAAGTCATTTGGGCGGTCAATTTTTTCACGAACCAACTTATCATTATAATGAGGCTCATGGATCTTACCCTCCTGCTTCGCTTCCTTCAGACCGCCAATCGTGGACGGTTCATAATTGACGTGCGGATTACCGCTTGGTGGTACATCCACATGGTAAGACATTTGGCCGCCACGCTGGTTGGTTGCAACCCGTTTTTTCGGAGCATTAATTGGCAGTTGCAGATAGTTCGTTCCGACTCGATGTCGCTGCGTATCTGAGTAAGAGAATGTTCTCCCCTGTAGCATTTTATCATCTGAAAAATCAAGTCCATCCACCAGTACCCCTGTACCGAACGCAGCTTGCTCAACCTCGTTAAAATAATTCTCAGGATTCTTGTTTAATACCATTTTTCCAACCTTTAAAAACGGGAACTTATCGGTTGGCCAAAGTTTTGTATCATCGAGCGGATCAAAATCGAGCTCCGGATGGTAATCGTCAGTCATAATCTGCACACAAAGCTCCCACTCCGGATAATCTCCACGCTCGATTGCTTCATATAAATCCTGAGTAGCATGGCTTACATTTGTCGCTTGGATTTCATTTGCTTCTTTTTGTGTTAAGTTTTTAATACCTTGCTTCAGCGGCTCCCAGTGATACTTCACTAATACTGCCTCGCCATCCTGATTTACCCATTTGTATGTATTCACTCCAGAACCTTGCATTTGGCGGTAGTTTGCCGGAATTCCCCATGGTGAAAACAGGAAGGTTATCATATGTGTGGCTTCAGGTGTCTTTGATAAAAAATCAAACATTCTTTCAGGGTTTGATAGATTTGAGACTGGGTCTGGCTTAAAAGCATGAATCATATCAGGAAACTTCATCGCATCCCGGATAAAAAAGATTTTTAAATTGTTCCCTACTAAATCCCAGTTCCCATCCTCCGTATAAAATTTGACTGCAAAACCACGCGGGTCTCTTGCCGTTTCTGGAGACTCCATCGCCCCTGCGACGGTTGAGAATCGCACAAAAACTGGAGTCTTTTTTCCTGCTTCTTGGAACAATTTCGCACGAGTGTACTTAGAAACCGGTTCGTCGCCAACTTTTCCATATGCCTCAAAATATCCATGTGCACCTGCACCCCTTGCATGAACTACACGTTCCGGAACGCGCTCTCGGTCAAAATGAGACATTTTTTCAAGAAAATCGTAGTTCTCTAGTGTTGATGGGCCTCGGTTGCCGACTGTTCGGATATTTTGATTATCTGTAACTGGATGTCCCTGCCTGTTCGTTAATGAATCAGCCGACTCACCAGTTCCAAGTCGGTTATCATGAGGTCCGCCTACCCCTTCCACACTTCCATGCTGCTTTTTATCGTCCATGTTGCACTTCCTCTCTTAAACGAAAATTCATTGTCATTATTTCCCTTACAGCATTTTCTATGTATAGTTAGCCATTTTTTCACTCCAATTCTCAAGTATGGACTAAATATGACGTTTAAATGAAAATCAACAGAGTAAAGATGTATTAAGAATAATTTACAATACTTGTTAATCTTATGTAAGCAGAGAGTATCAGAGCTTACACATTACCAAATTCCAATACTAAATCTATGAGGTCTTTTAACCCACTTTATAATTATTATAAAAAGATATTGATTTTTTATTTATAGGTGTTATTATAATATATGTATTCAAAATTAATACGAGGTGATCAAGTTGACATACAATAAACTCACTACAAGTTGGGGCGCTCCAGTAGGAGACAACCAAAACTCAATCACAGCTGGTTCTAGGGGACCGGTACTCATCCAGGACGTACACCTCCTTGAAAAATTAGCACATTTCAATAGAGAACGTGTTCCTGAACGTGTTGTCCATGCAAAAGGTAGCGGTGCACACGGTTATTTCGAAGTAACAAATGATGTATCCAACTATACAAAAGCAAAACTATTCAACGGAATTGGCAAAAAAACACCTCTATTCATTCGTTTTTCAACGGTTGCTGGGGAAAATGGTTCTGCTGATACTGTTCGTGACCCACGTGGTTTTGCGGTAAAATTTTATACTGAAGAAGGCAACTACGACATCGTTGGAAACAATACACCGATTTTCTTTATCCGTGATGCGATTAAGTTCCCTGACTTCATTCATACACAAAAGCGTCATCCACAAACACATTTGAAGAATCCTACAGCAGTATGGGATTTCTGGTCTCATTCTCCTGAATCTTTACACCAAGTTACGTGGTTAATGGGGGACCGCGGAATTCCAGCGACATGGCGTCACATGCATGGTTATGGAAGCCATACGTTCAAATGGACAAACGCTGAAGGTGAAGGAGTTTGGATTAAGTATCACTTCCGTACTGAACAAGGCGTTAAGTCCCTAACAAATGAAGTAGCTACTAAGCTTGCTGGGGAAAATCCAGATTATCATACAGAGGATCTGTTCAACTCAATCGAAAAAGGTGACTACCCTGCTTGGAAGCTTTATGTACAAATCATGCCGTTGGAGGATGCGAATACATACCGCTTCGATCCATTCGATGTAACAAAAGTATGGTCACAAAAAGACTATCCATTAATCGAAGTGGGTCGCATGGTATTAAACCGCAACCCTGAGAACTATTTTGCAGAAGTTGAACAAGCCACATTCTCACCTGGAACGTTGGTACCTGGTGTTGATGTATCACCTGACAAAATGCTTCAAGGTCGTCTATTTGCATACCATGATGCACATCGTTACCGTGTCGGTGCAAACCACCAAGCCTTACCAATCAACCGTGCAAAAGTTGATGTGAATAACTATCAACGTGATGGTCAAATGCGCTTTGATAACAATGGTGGTCGTTCCGTATATTACGAGCCTAATAGCTTTAGCGGTCCAAAAGAAGCACCAGAAGCAAAGCAGCATGCATTCGCTGTTGAAGGTATTGCCGAAAGTGTAGCTTATGATCATAACGATCATTACACACAAGCTGGTGACCTATACCGCCTAATGAGTGAAGAAGAACGTACTCGTCTTGTTGACACAATTGTGGCAGCAATGAAGCCCGTTGAATTAGAAGAAATCAAACTTCGTCAAATTAGCCACTTCTACAAGGCAGACCCTGAATACGGAACACGTATCGCAGAAGGCCTTGGATTAGCGGTTCCTGGTGAAGTAGTAGCGAAGTAGTAGCGAAGTAGTAGCGAAGTAATAAGCATAGAACATTTCATTTTATTCTCACATAAAATAGGTATCCACAGCCGGATACCTATTCTTATAAATATGAACAAAGAGGTTGTTAAACGTGGAAGACAAACAAATGGCTGAACTAATCCCTTTTTTAAAAGAACGCGGGTTACGCATTACACCTCAACGAACGTTAATACTACAGACCTTCCTTTCCTTAAAAGGCCATCCGACTGTGGAAGAGATACATCGGCAATTACCACAAATTAGCCTTGCCACTATCTACAACAATGTCAAACTATTTGTATCGTTACGGATTTTAAAAGAACTGCCCTATGGGAACGGGTTAAGTAAATATGAACTCGCGAACCAACCGAATCACTATCATATTTTATGTGAATCATGTGGTGAAATAATTGATTTTAATTACCCAACTCTAAGCCAAATCGAGCATGTAGCTCACAAGCTTACTCAATTTAATATTTACTCTCACCAGATGGAAGTGTACGGACTTTGTAAATCATGTCAAAACCAAGAAGGTGACTTTTTAAATGCCAAAAACAATTTGTCCAATATGTAAAACGGAAATCAAAATCCTCAAACACAGTACAAGCTGCGCGTGTGGAATGAAATTAAAGAAAAACAAAAACCGTTATGTAAGTTAAGCTCGACTATGTGGTCGAGCTTTTTTAGTTTGCAAATAACAGGTGGATTACATTCCTCTAAAAGGTCGTAACGAAACATCGATTGGGTGAATAACCTAATAGTGCAAAGGAGGGATCATATGAACTACAATCCATACGGCATGCAAATGCCACAAGGGCATAATATTCAAGACACTTGTCATCGACTACGGAATTACTATGTCATCGGACAAATGAGAGATGGTTCTCAAATGCAAGGAATCATCGAGGACATGGATGATGAAGGCGTAACAATGTTAGTACCTGAAGATGTGGAAGATACTGAGATGGATCGTCAATTCGGAGGATATGGTGGTTTTGGGGGCTATGGCGGTTATGGACGCAGACGTTTCCGTCGCTTCCGCCGTCGTCGTTTTCCATATAACTTTTTCGTATTCCCATTCTTCTTCCCTTTTCCATTCTATTATTAAAGTTAAGCACGAAAAAGTGAACTGACCTAGCCAAATGAGACATATATAAAACACCTATCCATATTAAATTTAACACTTTTTCATTAATTTGATA